>DATGNN010000167.1:0-27438 GCA_035306725.1 Chitinispirillaceae bacterium
CAATCTGATATGGCCGCATTTTGGCATTAAACATTTTTGGAAGAGGTATCGTTTTCAGACCAGAAAAATTCCTATATAGTTCTTCCTTTTTTCTTTTAAATTCCGAATCACAGTACTGTTCGTCAGCCATATCTAACAGCATATTCGCCAGTGATATATGTGTGGATCGGATTTTAATGGTTTTTTGTGAAGAATCAATCTCCATTGCGGCAAAAAGTCCGGCAAATTTTTCTATCCACTCCTGAGACAATATCCCTGAACTCCCATCATTGAGAAGGACAAAACGGTTTCTCTGTTGAACAGCCATTATCAAAGATGCCAAAGTAGCAGAAATACCATCAAAACTCAAATCAAGAGAACAGTCAAAAAGATTTTCTTCAGAGTTTATTGAAACGCTCAATTTTGGTGCTGATTTTCTAGCATTGGCAGAGCGAAGATCATCCTCCCCATAAATCTCGAACCCCTCTTTAGCCAACAGAGGAAGCTCATGAAGAGTCCAGATACGCGGATCACAACATGGCGTATAATATCCGGTTTGATATTGCATTAATTCGTATTGTGCGAGTAAAGCAGTTACGGCAGTTTCTCTTGCTTTGGACCGAAATATTTTATAAAATTTCCCGTCTTCGGAGGGAACCAGGCGATTCATATTACTGTCGAGGCGGGTAAATTCTACATCTCCGTTATAATACGAAAACCTTAATTCCACTAACAACATTGTTTCACATTCAGAAAGATATAAACGAGGAATCGGTTTTTGTGGAGGGATTTCTATTATTAACTGCGGGTCTGGTTCGTTGTACTCATCCGGAACCTTTTTATTTGGTTCATCAGCAATGGTTTCATTAATTTTGATTTTGGCAAATTCGTTTTCACCATTGGATTCATCAACATTCCAATCTATTCCTACCTGAATTGCCTGATATGCATTAGCTGCCATCATGACTGCCACTACATGTTCACACGCGCCCCCGAATGCGAAGTTACATGAACAATCAAACCGGGTTTCATCATTCTCTTTACTTATAACAACTTTATGTTTAACAGAATCGCAACGGACTGAAGCAATTATATCATTTCCGATAAAATGAAGTCCGGATACATTTCCTTTATTATAACATCCCCGGCCATCATCTATAACAGCTGAAAATGCGTACTTCCTGATTTCTTCGTCGGTAAAAAGTGCCACAGAAACAAGTTATTGGAGATTAGTAAATAAACAGGAAAAATAGATAGCGCACCGCAAGAATCAAATCGTTATTTGTTATTGGCAGCCATATTGTCGTCGGGTCTGGATTTCCAGTTTATTCTCTGTGCCCATTCCCTGAAAAGAGACCACGATGCAAGGTCTGCATCAATACGAAAATTAGGCTCACCCCGTTTGTGTTCATTAAACCAGAAAAAAGCTTCAAAACAGGTATTTGAATCAAAAAACTCGAGAAAATCACGTAGCCACTGGTATCTCCTTGGATCGGAAGGACATCCTATCTCTGCAATCCACATTGGTTTACCAAAACTCATTAAACCGGTAATTGAATTTGCATAAACTTTAAAAAAAGATTCCCACTGATGATACTGATCGTGATTATCTCCAAAATTATACCCATCAAGTGCAACTATATCAACATACTGATCTCCGGGGTAATAAGGAAGAATATCTTTTTCAAAAGTATGAGGACCCCATACAACTCCCGGGCTGAACACCCACATTACTGAATCAGCTCCCTCTTTTTGAAAAATTTTCCATACGTGTTTCCATGCATTTACAAATTGCTTTTCTTTTTTTCCCCATGGAAACCAGTTTCCGTTCATTTCATATCCAAACCTGTAATAGACTTTGACCTCCATGTCCCTTGCCATTGCAGCAAATCTTTTGAAATAAGAATCCCACTTACCGTTTACAATTTCTTTTAAGACTATTTCATTTTCATCTGGTGATAACGCATCTGATCGCAAATCCTGATTGATAACCGTGTAGATTCCAAGGCTTTTATTGTGTTCTGCAATTTTAATCGGAAAATCATCACCCATTTGTAGATACCATAATATGTACCCCGGAACAGCCCCAAATACATCAATTTCCTGTTTCAGATTTTCTTTGTAATTTTGCCACAATCTGCTTGAAAAAAAACCAAATCTTTGTGAGTTTGTGTATGGCAGTTCCGATTTGCGAACACTACAAAGTAAAAAAACAGCACTTTCTGTATCATTAGATCGCTTAATGTATCCATGATAGCATGAAAAAAAGAATAATATCAGAGTACAAAACAGTATTGTTAAAAATGCTCTCATTTTCATATCATTTTCTCAAAGAATCTGGTATTTTTCAGGAAAATGCAACATATCTAAAGCTGCGGCTATAAAAAATTATATCTGATTTTATTTTTTTTACAAGGATTAATATAATAATTGATCTCAATTAATATGCCCAAACCACTTTAGTTAGAAATAATTATTAAGCAAATCTTCGGCTCTATATACCGCATATAATCAGTTATTCAAAGCCCAGAACCTCCCAAACGTTCTTTGATTGTTTATCAGGCCATCTGATTATGTTAAACGGTTATAATTATATCCAAAACCATGCCTGTTTAGAATTAGTTCAGTTTTCAATATTATTTAACAAGAATTGATTTTTCTAAATAACTTTTCTTAGCATATCTCCGGGACGAAGATTACTTTTGCAACAAGCTTTGATCAGACGATTTGATGGAGCAATGTTAATGGTATTTCCATTTAAATCAGTAATTTGGGATAATTCGATTTTGTAAGATGAAAGTGAAGACTGAACTGGCAAAACCTCCAGCATTTCATTTGCAGAAAAACTGTTTTTTACATCAATTACAGGCAATCCATCAAGGAATGCTTTAACAACGCCAACGATTCTGGCATTGGATGAAGCTTTAGATGTAAATACTTCCTGAAGCAGCAATTCACCGCAAAAAAACCCGGTTGTATAAGGACGATGTTCAACCCTGTCCAAACATGTTTTCCATTCTTGTAAGACCTTATACTGTGAAGGATTTTTCAAACAGGAATCAATTGCAGCACGGTATGTTTTTACTACAGAAGCAACATAATGGATACTTTTATTACGTCCTTCAATTTTGAGAGAATTTACTCCGCTATTTATAATTTCCGGTAAAATATCCAAAGTACAAAGATCTCTGGAATTGAGTATATAACTTTCGTTTTCACACTCTTCAACATCAAACCATTCTCCGTTTTTCTTGCAATTCGTTTCAGATGGTGAAATACGATATTTGAATCTGCACGGTTGATTGCAATCTCCCAGATTAGGATGTCTTTGAGCAATGTATGCACCCATAAGGCATCGGCCAGATATCGACATACACATTGCACCATGAATGAATATTTCAGTTTCGACAATTTCTGAAGAACATAGTTCACAGATCTGTTTAAGCGACAATTCTCTTGGAAAAATGATCCTATTTATTCCCTGATTCTTCCAGAATTTCATTGAGTACTCATTAAAAGTACCTGTTTGCGTACTCAAATGCAGAGCTGTTTCCGGAAAATGTTTTCGGCAAAGAAGTAATACACCTGGATCACTGATAATGAAAGCATCCGGTATAGCTTTATTCTCTGCAATCAAGGCAAACATCTGTTCCATTTTTGAGAATTGATTCTGATCGGGCATAATATTTACTGCAACATAAACCAGTTTCCCATGATTTTTGGCTAAATTCATAAGTTCCGGCAGATCTTGCGGGAGAAAATTCGGAGAGTGAGCACGTAAATTATACTGTCCCACACCAACATAAACAGCATCAGCACCATGTTCAAATGCGGCTTCTGCAATATCGAAACTTCCGGCAGGAGAAAGGAGCTGAATTTTTTTCATATGGGATCCGGTTTTTCGGGAATTAAACTGGAAACAGAATCGATTACTTCCTTAAGAGTTTTTACATAAATTTCTTTTGGCTGAACACCCGAAATCTTTCTGACAACAGTTTTATTGCTCAAAATAAAAACTTCAGGAATTTTTGTAATTTCAAAATATTTGGCTAAAGCTTTATTAATATCAACATTTACTTTTATAAACATGGCTTTATTTTTAAAATCTTTTTCAAGTTCTTCTATTAAAGGATTCAGTATACGACATGGTGCACACCATTGAGCCCAGAAATCGACCAGTACCGGGATTTCAGATTTAATAATTTTGTCGGCAATAAGTTGTGAAGAATCCATAACATGTGAATCGCTCGCATGCAAAGAATAAACCGTCATTAACAAAAATACAAAAAAAGACAAAATCAGTTTGTGCATAATTTTTTCCTCTTAGAAAGAAGCTATATAAACTATTTTTAGCTCCCTGCCCCATCCCAGAGTGGATCCATCAAGACGTCTTCTGTTCTCAAAGACATCTTTGGCATCAAATTCTATATTGAAACTTGGTGAAAAAGCCCATCTTATTCCCAGATTCAGATATCCCTCATTAATTCTGGCATATAAAGCACGATTTGGAGGATCAGGATCTTTTTGATTGAAACCCATATTATACTCCATAACGAAATAAAGTTCTTCATTGATTCCAAAGTCTATGCCTGCATAACAATTAGGCCATGTAACAGTTTTATACTCTTCCATAGAGTAATTAATCATTCCATGTAACCCAAGCTGAGCTTTTGAGAAAACAAGATAGTTTTTACTTAAAGACAAAAAGAATCCTGGAGATTTAAAGATATAACCTTTATAACCAAAACCAGCTTTTTCTGCAAGACCACCATACCCCTGATGATCATAACCTATTGCTACTCCAGGAAATGCATAACTTTCTTCAAAAACCCTGTACTTTATGAGCCACCCTGGAAGAGGATTGGCTATTGCATTTCTCCCTCGTCCAACCCATCCTTCTCCCCCATAGCTTAAACCAAGCATAAACCTGTCTGAGATTCCAACTGCCATTCCCAAAAGTATACCTGACCCATATTCAGGATTACCTGCAGGATAGACTCGGCATTCAAAATCAAAGTGTGCTCTGGGAATTACACCTGCTGTATGTGAATCAACCAGACGTCGGGGTTGTAACATAGTTTCCGGAAAAGCTTTTAGACACGTTGAAACTATCAGAAAGAGAACAACACAGCTTAATTTGGAGAATCTTCTTTGCAATTAACCACCTTTTCCTTCTGTTTTTTACGCAATTTATTTTGCCGTCTTATAGCAAGTTTTTTTCTTGTGTGTTCCTCATTTGTCAGAGAAAAGTCGTGAGCACCAGTTCCGTCCCATTTAGCTACAAAATACAGCTCTTTGGTATCCATAGGAGCAACAGCAGCCTGAAGAGCCCCTTTGCCAGGAGAACAGATCGGTCCGGGAGGAAGTCCGGAATATTTTCTAGTATTATAAGGTGATGAACTATTCAGTTCGGAAACCCTTAAAGGCCCACTGAATTTGCGTAATACATATCTTACCGTTGGGTCTGCACCAAGAGGATACCCAAGCCTTAACCTGTTATGGAAAACCCCTGCGATTCGAGCCCTTTCAGAGGCCAGTGTCGCTTCCTTTTCTACAATTGAAGCCAGTGTGATCAGTTCATGTCTGGAATATTTTGAACCGATTTTTTCATCGATTTGAAGTTCATTATAAACCTTTTCAAATTGAAATATCATTTTTTTAATTATTTCACGAGCATTTTCTTTTTGCCCCAAACGATATGTATCGGGAAAAAGATATCCCTCCAGAGATAATGCATCAATGTTTTGAGAATGTATAAAAGCAGTATCATGACAAAGTTCAATGAATTCTGCAGTATCTATATCTGTTTGTTCTGCAACATACCGTGCGATCTGATGAATAGTAAGACCTTCGGGAATAGTTATTAATATTTCGACAGGAACTGCATTCAACAGCTTTTCTGCTGCTCTCAAAGCCCCTTCGCCTTTTATAAAACTGACTTTACCAGCTTGAACTTTTCGTTCTATTCCACTTATTCTGAGCCAGAAAAGAAAAGCTTTTTTATTTGTAATAACCTTTCTGTTCACTAACGAATCTGCAACAGCATATAATGATGCATTTTCCGGGATAAGTAACTCAACTGAATCCTCAGATTCTAAAGGAAAGAACAAATAATAAACAGCTCCACCACCCAGAATAAGGCAGCAAACTCCCAAAAAAAACAGAAATAATTTTATTTTTGTCTGCATTAAGCGTATTACCCAGATAAGACTATACAGAATGTAACCGGCTGCAGCAAGTAGAAAAATGATTCCAAGCAGCCAAAGACTACCACATTTTGCAAAAAGTTTCTGAATGTTCAGGTTTGAATGATTCATCACTTTAGATAAAAAATAATTAAGAATTTGTACTTTGACGTGAAAAGTTTTCAGTCAAACCCAGTTGTTTCATTTTTCGAAATAGCGTAGCTTTATGAATTCCAAGGCGTTGAGCTGCTTTAACCTTATTTCCGCCACTTTCTTCCAATATACTTTTTATATAAATACGTTCAAGCTCACTAAGGTTTTTAATTCTTGAAACAGCATTTATTTCATCAGTTTTTGTATCTTTCAAAGCTCCAGGCAGGTGTGATTGTTCGATTACAGGTTCCTTACAAAAAATAAACGCATGTTCAATGATATTTTGAAGTTCACGGATATTGCCTGGAAAATCGTATGCAAGAAGCCTTTCCAAGGTTGAATCTGCTATTCCCTGGATAGACTTGCCATATCGTGCGTTAAAAATGGAAATGAAGTGTTCAACGAGAAGTGGTATATCACACCTTCTGTCTTTAAGTGCAGGAAGGGTAATCGTAACAACATTTATCCGATAATATAGATCTTCCCTGAATTCTCCGTTTTTTACCATAGAAGGTAAATCTTTATTGGTAGCAGCAATTATTCTAACGTTTGCAGTTACAGTAGAAATACCACCGAGAGGTTCATAAGTTTTTTCCTGAATAACACGCAACAATTTGACCTGCATTGCCGAAGAGATGTCTCCTATTTCATCCAGAAAAATTGTACCACCTTCAGCCAGAGCGAACTTCCCCGGCTTGTCCCTTTTAGCGTCTGTAAAGGCCCCGCTTTTATATCCGAACAGTTCAGATTCGAGGAGATTATCAGGTAGCGCACTGCAGTTAATAGCGATAAACGGCTTATTTTTCCGACAGCTCATTTCATGAAGCGATTTTGCTATCAATTCTTTACCAGTACCACTTTCTCCACAGACCAGAACATTTGCCGCAGCATTAGCAATCTGTGGAAGAATTTCAAATATTTTTTTCATTTGCGGACTTCTGCTTACCATATTGTTGAATGTTGCTTTTTGAAGTAATTCGCGACGCAATCCAGCAACCATGGCTTCAGCTCTTGCTGTAGCTTCTCGTTCTTTTTTAATTCTTAATTCCTGTGCAAGTTTTTTCTCGGTAATATCCTGAACCTGAGCCAGAAATACAGATGGCCCCAGTTCCTGAATTCCAATTGGAGTCACAGCCCAGTCATAATATCTGGAATCGATTCCGGTATCAGATTTTATCTGCTGTTCCAGACTGATTCCTTCACCATTAAGTAACTTTTCTTTTTTTTCAACAGGAATACTTACATCTATAAACAAGTGAATCTCTGTATCATTTTTAATGGCAAACATGTTTTTAAAAGATCGATTTTTATCAATCATATAACCCTCAGAACTGAAAAGGGCAATTCCTATTGGTGATTCAGCATAAATTGTCCTGAATCGTTCCTCACTTAATCGCAGTTTTTTTTCTGCAATGACCCTGTCGGAGATATCTATAATACAGGTTCTCATTCCAACGACATCATTATCCTTGACAATAGGTGCAGAATTAATAATTACATAAATGGGTGTTTTGTCTTTTTTTCGCAATGTATATAAAACCGGATTTCCATAATCACCGTGGCAAAGATTATACATGTCAACTTCTTTTTTTTCCAGCATATCATCAGGTATCAGTTCACTGACATTAATTCCTCTTTTGTAATCATCTTCTGTAAAACCGAAAGTTTTCAGCCCCATCTTATTGACATATGTAAGCCTGAAGGAAAGATCCATTTCGCATATAATTCCAGGAAGCAGTTCTGCAATTTCCATAAACCTTTGACGGCTTTCGCGCAGTTCTTCATCACCCTTTTTTCTTTCAGTTATGTTATGAGCTACTACCTGAATACCTGATAACTGGTTATTTTCGCTGATTATTCGTGTTCTTACCTCTATCCACACATTTTCTCCATTCCGTGTGTGGCTAAGCAACTCATAAGGTTCAGAATATGTATGAACAGGCTGTTTTTTATTACTGATTTCTTTAATCAGGGAATGGAATGACGAATCGATCAGATCCAGAAAATGTATTCTGGAAATTTCTTCTGAAGAATACCCGAATTTAGTCAAAGCAGACTTATTAGCCGAAATAAAATAACCATCAAAAGATATTGTAAATATGTAATCTGTTGATTCTTCAAATATTTTGCGATATTTTCGTTCACTTTCACGTAAATGCCTGACTTTTTGGTAGTCAAGTGAATCTTTCAGTTCACATATTTTATTTTGTGCTTTTTGCAGTTCGATAAGCAGTTTTTCACATGTATCTTTACTCATACCTATTCCACCGTTTAGAAATGTTATTTCAATGATTATGTGGTGTGTTTATTTGTTACAGTTCCAATTAAATCCATGAGATTATAATTGCCGACTTCTTGAAGCACCTAATTTGCTGCTTAAACTTTAACAAACCTTGATACAGTATTGATTCTTGATCTGATGCAAACTGATAGATGTTTTTCTCCCCGGCTTACAAAAAGAAAGATTTAAAAAAAGTTTAATGTACATTATCAAATTAAAAAATCGGATAATATGTCAATTATATCCGAAAAAAAATAATTCCAAGTGGTACCTCTTAACTGGTTTAGAATCCATAATCAGCGTAGTGAAAATAAAACTTGATTTTGAGGTAATTTTGCTGGTTTTGAAATTCATAATAAAGGACCTTTTGAAGGTATTTAAAAATTCATCCCATTGTACAAAAATATGCTCTGCTTTTTGCATGTGTATTTTAATTATCCGCTAAAAGGAACGAAAGTGAGTTTATGAGAAGATACCATAATTACTCAACAACGTACATAGCTCTGGCCGGTTTTTTTGCAGGATTTGTAATACACTACACATTACAAAAAATATATTCTAAACCTCAACAAGTGGATAATTTAAAAAAAACTAATATTGTAACTAATAAAGCGCTACTATGGACCATCATTTCTTCAATTATTAAGTCCTTATCTGAATTATTAATTATTAAAACCAACGAAATGGCTGGAATAAGAGGATAAAAACATATGGAATTTATTTACAATACCATATTAGGAAATATTCAAGAAGGATTTTATTTGCCGAAGCCCGGAATCGAACCGGGACAGTGTTGCCACCGCCAGATTTTGAGTCTGGTGCGTCTACCAGTTCCGCCACTTCGGCTTAAAAAAAACCTAAATTAATATTTATCCTGCAAAATAGCAATAAAAACTGAATATCCGACAGATTATATATCATTTTCCGGATCTGGAAAAGACCACGAATCATCTTCTGATTCACAATTATCTGTATTTTGTTTTGAATTCTCACGAGAGTTCAATTGATCTATCGTTTCTTCGATTATACAGTTAGCATTAATTTCAAGGTATTCACAAATCTCATCAATATCAATTTCTCCATTATTTTTATAATATTCAAGAACAGATAAACCTGTCGATATTATTATGCTATGTACAAGATTCTCGTCATATAATCTGCAATGTTTACTTCCCATGATCATCCTTTTCTTTTACGGAAGATTTAATCTATTTCCAGTATTAATTATTCAGCCAGAGATGTTCATCACATTAATATTCCATTAAATCTGTTTTATCTAACATTCCCCCTTTTTCTTTGTTTTAAACCTGCATATTCCACGATAAAATGAATAATTTATCAATAAATGGCCTTATCAGATAGTTTTTTATCCCACAGTATTATAACTATTTATATTTTTTTCTTCAACATCCCTTTATGTGCTAAATTATACTTGCATATAACAGAATGGTCAATATGGTTATCTGAAGCGTTTTTATTTTTCATCTTTTCCTGTATATATGTATTTTTAGTTTTTATGAATAAAATTGCAGATTTCAACGATCTCCCCTTTTCTCCCAAAAAACTTGCTTTTTCTTCTGAAGGATATTCGCTTCAATTTTTTTGTCCTGAAAATCCGGATATTGTACTTGATAGTATAAGTGATAGCGATTATAACAAAGATCAGTTTCTTCCATACTGGGCTCAACACTGGCCTTCAGCACAACAGTTTCTATCCTATATCTTACAGTATCCTTTCAAAACAGATATTGAGGTGTGCGAACTGGGATGCGGGCTGGGTGTACTATCGACAGCTTTCATGATTCGTAAATGCAAAACTTTTTCTATTGATATCTCCCATCATGCCTGCAGATATTCACATCAAAACATAATGTTAAATGGTTGTATTCCTAAAGTACTGTGCAGTGACTGGCGCAACATCGGATTAAATAAAAGGTTTGATCTTATTGCGGCTTCAGACATTATATACGAATCCAGATGGGTAGAACCTGTTCTTTCATGTATGAATTCAATGTTGTTGCCTGATGGTAAAGCATGGATTGCAGATCCTTGCAGGCGGTACTGGGATCCTTTTAAAATGCGTGCCAAAGAGCTCGGATTTATCCTAAGAACTCTTAAATACGAGAAAGTTACAGAAAAAAAGATGGAAATAGAGATTCTGGAACTGTCGCGTGGAAAAAACCGTCTGCTTAATCAGGTGTTGTATTGATTTAATAATAAACATACGTTTATTAATGATTCTACACAATTGGAACATTACTTGCATTATAAAATGTCGAATTTGACACTTTTTATTTAATCAGACCAAGAGATTTCATTTGAAATTCATGCTAATCGTTTTTTTTGCGGTTTGAAATATTACTATCTGGATCTAATGAATTAATTGCGGTAAAACTTTTTCCAAAGAGTATTTTATAAACCTGAAAACATGGATAAATACAATCAAACCAGTTTGCAGCTTTTTGGAAACTCTTCTTTTGATGATCTTCTGTCTACCAAAGGGATCAGAAAGCTGTCAATAAGACTTAATCCACGCATGATGAAAAGCTGGAATGTAAAAATCAGTAATCTTACAGGTTCACGGATACTAAATGTCCCTGCCTTTATGGAAAAAGCTCCGGATGAAATTAAAAAAGCTCTTATAGAATGGGCACTTTTGCCTTTATGTAAATTTGGAAAAAAGAAAAAAAAAATTCAACCATTAAGATCACGCCTTGAAAACATTATTCATCAATACATAAGCAGCCAGCTCTTTGTAACTCAAAAAACATCAACTATTAATCCTCAATCTCTTCAATTCAAAACCAAAGGTAACCGATATGATCTAACAAAAGTTTTTAATAAAATCAATTCTCAGTATTTTGAGAATACGATAAAAGCAATCGTCCGATGGGGTTCTTATGCTTCAACAACTTCTTATCAAACAACAAAAACAGACAATAATGGCTCTAAATTTCATCTTATAACTATTGCGGGTGTATATAATCATCCGGATGTTCCCGGATTTGCCATTGAAGCTGTTATGTATCATGAAATGCTTCATATAAAAATACCACCCTATAAAAAGAATGGAAGAAATGTTATACATGGACCTGAGTATAAAATGGCTGAAAGAAAGTTTCAGTTCTACAACGAGTGGCATCAGTGGGAAAAACTTTATCTTTTTAATCTGGCAAAACAGATGCGGTCAAAGCATAAACGCAAATTTTAGAAGGATTATTTAACCAATCTCTGTGTTTTCCAGCCAATATGGAGAAATTAATGGAAAAAATTGAATCACCTCATAACAATGATCGTTACAGACACCTTTCTTCAGAAGAAAAATCGATTCTGATAAAACAGGGTAATTATGCTCAGTCGTGGGATTCTATCATGGTTGCAGATGAATTTATCCCTGATCATGTTTCCAATTGTCGTTTTTTTGGAAATATTAAAATTGGAGCAATTAAAAAGGGTTTTTTGGATCGATCTGGCTTTTCGATACCTTTAGGTTTATACAACAGCACCTTCGTAGATTGTACAATAGGTCATTTTGTTGCAATAAATAACCTTCAATATTGTTCACATTATGAAATAGGTCATGAAGTTCTTATTCATAATGTAGGAGAGCTTGTATCCTCTTCTTCTGCAAAATTCGGAAACGGGATTTCAAAATGCGGTGATTATTCCTGTATTGATCTCATTAATGAAAATGGAGGACGTGCAATAATTCCTTTTGATGGAATAATTTGTCCGGATGCGTTCTTATGGGCAAAATATAGGGAAAACAAAGATTTTATTAAACGTCTTGAACAGATAACAGATACAACCTGTTCTGTTTATTACGGTTTAAACGCCCAAATCGGAAGCGAATCGGTATTACGCAATATAAAAAGTATTCGTGACAGCAAAATTGGTAAAAACGCCATCATAGACAGTGCTGAGGTTATACTTAACACTACTATACGCAGTGATGATATCGAATCATCATTTATTGGAGCTGGCGTTCAATTGCGGAATACATTGATCGGTTTTGGTAACAGTATTGACTCTGGTACACAGTTAAATTCAGTTGTTACCGGCAACAATGTATCGACATCTCAATGTGCAAGGATAATGCACTCTTATATTGGAGATAATTCTGCTATCTCCTGTTGTGAAATTGCTCATTGCCTTTTATTTCCATCTCATGCACAGCATCATAACAATTCCTTTCTCATTGCATCTGCAATTGGCGGACAATGTAATATTGCTGCTGGTGCAACCATTGGTTCCAATCACAATTCAAGGGTTAATGACGGTGAAATCTGGGCTTCACGCGGATTTTGGCCAGGATTATGTACCAGCCTCAAGCATAACAGCAAATTCGCTTCATATACAATGCTCGTAAAAGGTGACTATCCATCAGAACTGAACATCCCCTTTCCTTTCAGCTTGGGAGTAAATAATATATCCAGAAACTGCCTTTTATTATTCCCCGCATACTGGTTTTACTGTAACATGTATGCATTAATGCGAAGCCGCCTCAAATTCAGTAAACGAGATAAAAGAATTCACAAAGACCAGATAATTGAACACGACCCACTTGCACCAGATACTGTTGAAGAGATGTTTAAAGCGGTAAAATTACTTGAAATTGCAGTTGGAGAAAACTGGTTCAGGAAAAATGGTGGTAAAGTTCCATCCATGCAGGAGTGTGAATATAAAGGAAAAACTCTTTTTGAACATAATGGATACATTCCCGAAGAACTTGAATCTTTTTTAAAAATCGAAAGAGGTAACCGACCGGTTTTTATAAAACATGCTTTTCAAGCCCGTAAATCTTACCTGGAGATGATAAGGTGGTACTCTGTAAAAACCATTATCGACTTTTCTGACCTTGCCAGTTTTGATTTTTTTGTTCCACTCAGGGAAAAGAAATGGATCAATTGTGGTGGACAGATATGGGCAGAAAAGGATCTGACCGGCTTGATTGACAAAATATTGAACGATTCATCTGTTTCTACCTGGAATGATATACATGCTATTTATAAGAATTACGAATCCCGTTATAACGAACTGAAAATCAGACATGCTCTTGGTTGTCTGGCAACGCTGGAAGGGGTTGAACCTCAAAAATTCAACTCTTCTACTTTAAAAATAGCTATAGAAAAAGCGATTCCAATATGTGAGCAGATTGTCAGAAACACAAGATTGTCACGCAGTAAAGATTTTGATGATCCATTTCGCACAATGATATACGATACAGAAAAAGAACTCAATGCTGTACTTGGTGATATTGATGACGACAGTACAATAAGTGAAATTGAACAGGAATCAAAAAACATGATTGAAACAATCAGAATAATGATTAAATCCTGACCCGTAACTGTTCTTCAATGCGATTCAATTTTCAGCCACTTCCAGACGATTTCTGGTTGAACCATTTTGTCCGATACTGGTGGATTTTGTCTTATTTGTATGATCATTCCCGAACAATGATATGTTATAAGCTTATTGTTCGCAAACCCTAAATGGTGTTTATATCATTGTTCACCTTTGTTGGAACTCCTTTTATTGATCTAAAGTAAAAAAGAAGGTTGCTCCTTTTCCCGGTTCTGCCTCAGCCCAGATCCTGCCTCCATGCCGTTCGATTATTCTTCTTACAATTGAAAGACCTATACCTGTTCCTGGAAACTCCTGATCGGAATGGTAACGACGAAACGGTTCAAACAGATCAGTTGATTTACCAGGATCAAAACCCACTCCGTTATCCTTTATAAAAAATATGATCTGTGAATTTTTACGAATCTTTCCTATTTCAATTAATGGATCGTTTTTTTTTGCCGTGTATTTCCATGCATTATTGATAAGATTAGAGATCGCTATTCCAAAAAGATTTGGGTCTGCATTGATTATCATATCTGGATTTATAATTATTTTCATATTTTCTCTTCTATTTAACTTCTGTAAATCATCAATAATTGATTCAGCCAGGCTGCTTAAACTAATCCTTTTTGATTCAATAGCGTGTTTGGATACTCTTGACAACCTTAACAGGTCATTTATCAGCCTGATCATTTTTGAAGAAGTTACTTTAATGACATTTAAATAATCCAGACCAGACTGGTCCAGGCACCCTGAATAATCCTCTTTTAACAGATCGATAAAACCGGAAATTGTTCCTAAAGGAGATCTCAAATCGTGCGAAACAGAATATGAGAATGACTCCAGTTCTCTTACACTATCAGCAAGCTCCCTGCTTCGCTTCTCTAAATGAATATTGGCTGTTTTTAGTTCATTAAGTGTTTTATTCAACCGGAAAACCAAAAATGAAAATATTACAAATGTTAGAAAGCCCTCCACCCTGTGTGTAATATTTCTGATAAGTGGTATATCTATATCCGGTTCTATGATGATACCTGCAAAAAGTAAAACAGCTATTAACCCAAGCTCAATCAGGATATAAGTTGGATTGTCGATTCTGTAGAGAATAAGAATGGGTATTACATAAAGAAGCCATTCCAGATATTCATAAGGTATGATAATATCAATTAAAAAAATTATTACAGTTAAAAAAATTGATGCTGAAAACCTGAAAATTGTGATCTGTTTTGATGACATATTCAAACCGGTTTGAATTTTGGTTGATTATTTTTGAATAGTAACAGTTCTTTAGTATGCTCCAAATGGTATGTTTCAACCAAAAATGATCAGATTTCTTTTAATAAACGGAAAAGAGATTCCATTAATGTGGTGTACGCCATCTGATTAATAATACCAGTACTTGTGTACTGTCATATAAACACCTGGAATCAAGATTTTTTAATAATCAGAAATGGAGCAAAAAGTAAGCCTATATGTTTTTTTAAATTGGCACGGCAGGAAAGTCATATTTACAATTTTATCATTACACTACCCGAAACAGACAAATTTTCAGATAATCGCCCGTTTATCCCAAAAGGAGCATGTTTTCGATACTGATAATCAGCAAACAAATTTAAAATCAGGAAGCTGAAAGGAGTAATTGAAGCTTCTGAACTTAACCGAATTGAACGGTTATCAGATCTGAACATTTCAAATTTTTCTTCAATATCTTCATAACGGAAAGAGCATTTCACAGAAGCATCAGTCATTTCTGATCCCCATCGGATACGCAGTCCAGGTTCCATTACGTTTCTCTGCTCCCACAGAAAAAAACCACTGTTTTTTTCTGCCCACCGGTGTTCCCACTGAAATTCTGGTCCAAAATGCAGCTTTTTCTTGATATTTACTTCAATACCAGGGCAAAGAAACATCTCTTTACCATTCAACCTGGGATTTGCAGAATCTGGAATTGATTTATCAAGTTCATTTTCATAAATTCCACGTAAGCTGATATGAGTTCTGAAAGATTCATTCACATTGAAATTACCACGACAAACACCTTCAAAACGATTTATTGATTTAATTGATGAAGATTTTGTGTATCTGTCTCCAATCCAGATCAGATTAAAAAAAGAAAACATTTTTGATACACGTACTGAAGCATCAACACTGGCTGTAAAACGAAGTACATCAAGTGAATCATAATCTGTGCTATAATAATCTTCATATTCCATCAATACGCCAAGATTTGAATTTACTGTTTTATTCTTTAATTCTATAGAAGGAAACAAGCTGTATTCGATAAATGATTCATATCCGGGTCTGTCAGATCTGTAATGTTCCCAATCTAAACATAGAGGTACAATCCAGTTGAAATTTTTGTTTTCTGCAATACTGTTAATTTTGGTTCTTAAGGAGAGTCCACCCATATCTGAAGGTTGTTTTGAAGCAGGTTTAAATGGTGATTGTCCGGAAGCATCAGACCGAAACCACTTTTCTGCCTTAACAGATGGTTCATATTGCAAAAGTCCATTAAATGATGAAAAAAGCGCTGATGTTTCAATTTTTGATTTGCGCTCGGAGACATAAATTTCAGGGGTTATCTCGTCAACAAGAGAATGGTCTGGTTTAATAGTGCTTTTAGTTCGTACCCATACAGACAACGGTGCTTCTGTTAAGCGTTTATATTCCTTGTGTTCTTCAGGTGTCATGGTTGCAGTATCAACATCCTCATGATGATAGTAATCGATTCCGGTTGAAATTCGCCACTGTTTTTTTCCCTGTTTATTTGGACTGGTGTTTTCGCTGAATCCATCTTTGAAATTATTGTTCAATAATTCAAGCGCATCAGAATACAGCCCGGCTTCAGCAAGTGCATCTGTGGTCAGGAAGATCTGGTCAGAAGAATTTTTTTGTATCAGGCTGTCACGAAGTATTGTGTAAGAAAGAGAATCGGAAGTTTCCTGGGAAACAGCATTAATAAAAAAAATCATAAGAGATATTAAAGCTGTGAAAATTTTAGACTTCATAACTTTTATTCACACCTGAGCTGTATTTTTTGCAATAATGATTCACTTATTTCAAGTGCTCTTACGGCTGATCCGGTTTCATTTGAACTGTAAAGGCTGTCTGCCCGTTTTAAATTAATCCTGGCCTGTTCCCAAAGCGTATTTACTGCGTTGTCATTACAGGATTCGATTTTTTTATTTAACGTTTTGCAAAGTTCTTTTATATAACCAAGTCGATGTTTAAAACTATTTTCTTTGCTTTTGCTATCATTACCCAATCCGGTAATTGATTGAAGTTCACTTAACTTAACTAAATAATCATCAAGGTCATTTTGCAGCGTTTCATTACTCCTGCAGAACAGGTTAACACTTGATTCGATGCACGATGGACATACAGGTCCACTGCTCTTGAGATCATCATGAAGTTTATCGGCTTGTCCACGAATCCTTTCATAACGATTTCTGAAATACTCAAGCCGGTTTTCATGTGCAGAAACCTTATCTGAAATATTGTCTTTATCAGCAGTTTTAATATCAGTAACGGTTCGTTTCAGTGAATGGAGACTGGTTTCGTATCTTTTCAATGAGCGTTCAATTCTTTCCATAACTGATAAACATCTATCAAATTCAGACTGTACAATTCTGACATCTGATTGAGCGTAAACGGACAATTTTAAATTGAACCCGCAAAGCATTAAAAAAATTAAAGCCGATTTTATTTTCATCAACATACCTGCTTGAAAGCTGCTCTGTATTCAACATTGCATTTTACATAAGAATTGATTTCTTGATATTTTTTATTATTAAATGATTCATGATTTTGAATCACTCAGAACCATTAAGCAAACTATCTATAATTGATTCAAGTTCTTCAAATGTTAAAAGCCCTCTTCTCCTCTCAAGTTCTATTTCGGTGCTGTCTTTGAAAAAGCGATATTCCGGACAATGATTTACGGCGTAGCGTCCATAAATATTGGATTGGCTCCAAACTACATTGTATCGCGCAATAACAGCTTTCCCTTCATAAAGTTTTGCAATATCTTCAATAATTGGTATCATTGGAATACATTCGTATCCCCTTTCTACCAGGAAAAACACCATCGCTGTTCTTCCGTAACGCAAGACAGTAGTATCAAATGTAGAATCTGTCAACAAAGGATAATCGTAAGTTGCTGTATCTTCAGGTTCGGTAGTATCAGAAGTATCCTGTACCAGTTTTCCTGCTATTGCACTGTCCAAAAGAGAAGAAAGTGTATCATAAATAATTGCAGAATCAATTGTGTTAAATTCCAAAACTTTCTCGTTATTCATGAATATAACATAGGTGGGCACGTTTTTTACATGAAATACTTCATATAAAGTGTCATCATCAATATTATTCGTTCCTACAAATACAGAATCGTTATAACTGACAGCAAGGCTGTCTATAACCCACGCTACATCATTACATGTTCCACATGCACCAGAATAAAACTCAATTAATGTAATATCATTTTGATTCAGAATTTCCTGATAATTATTGATTTTGAATTTTTTGGCAATTTGTGGCTCATGTACTGAAGGCTCATGTACATCAGGTCCATTCACACACCCTGATAATAAAGCAACTATTATTAATGGTATTAACAGATAATTCAAGCTTGTTATCCACTCCTAAGTTGCGATTGCAAGAAAAACAGCCAGCCCGATAAGCACAATCCCAAAAATGATCTTAATCGCAACAAGATTTTTCTGTGTAGTTTTTGCAAGTTTGTCCCATTTCATTCCATAATAAGCCAGAATCATTACAATCAGAAGTGGTACGACAAATAGAAAATTGTAAAAAATCAGATACAACCATCCGGTAAAACGAAGGCCTTCCTGTTTAGTCATCAAAACTATAGTTGGCAAATAAACCTGTCCTGTACAAACAGCTTCAAGAAGAGTTACTAAAAATCCTGTAATAACGGCTCCGGTTGCCAACTGGGAACCGGCAAGGTTACCGGAAATAACCTTGTGTATTCTTAGTTTTACTACTTTGGGAAGCTGTAGTTTTATGTCTTCAGTTTTTTTCGACTTTTTAAATCGGAATGCATCAGCAAAACTTAAAGTACCAACGATTCCTGCAAATCCCACAGCACTCCAACGTATCACTTTAGACATCCATCTGTACTGATCTAAAGCTGTAATAATGCGAAAAGTGCCTATACCAAGCAGCAGATAAGTAATAAAAACGGATCCGGTAAAACACATTCCAATAACAAGTACTTCCTTACGTGATCTTTTTTTGGTCGCAAGGAATGATACCAGAAAAATCATTGTAGCAATTGCGCAAGGATTTACTCCATCAATTAATCCTGCAACAAGAATGCTTATAAAGGAGTATTCTTTAAACCTTTGAGCCAGTTTCTCTGCTATCTTTTCTGTTTCCAGATGAACATTTTCTGAAACAACCATCCATTTTTGCGGGTTATTGAGATAATATTCAATTAAACGGCTTCCATGTTTTCGAATATCCTCCTTACCGGTTAAAAATGTGTCGGGGAAAAATATTGTAATGGGAGCTGAAGCTTTAACATTGTAATCTTCTTCCAGCTTTATCAGCAGATTAAAACCGGAATCTGTATCGATATCATATATACGCAGATCTATTTTCTCTTCATTAGACTTTTGAGCTGGAAATAAAATCGAATGTTTTATCTCCATACAGTCACCACATGTAGCCCCTCCAAAAAACTGAATAATCAGTTTATCTGCTTTATTTTTTATGCTGTCATTTTGTGAGGATTCCCTCGAAGAGGCTGAAAATGCAGAAAATAATAAAAATGAAATAATTAGCAACTTTGATATCATAACTGATCCTGCTCTTTTAATCTAAAACTTTCTCTTAAAATACTTCAAATATAAAAATCTAAATACACACACTCTACAATGATTGAGAATGTGTCTCAAAAAGATAAAATTAATAAATAACACCCTTTTTGTCTAAAAATTAAGTCCTTTTTAGGAAATTACATCACATTTTCCGTATTCTTACAATACTTTTGATGCAATACTGCAGCTATTCATAAGAAGAACTAAAAACACAGCCCCATAAGGGGCTGTGTTTAAAAATTTAAACAGATTTCATTTACAATTTTGCGCAAACACTCTTTCCAGTATGATTCCAGCCCTTCAAACCTTTTCTGAATAAATTTCACAGGTTCATCAAATTGAAAAGTACAGAGCAACCCTTCAAAAATCATAAAACCGATTTTCATAGTCCTGATATGTTTTAATGTTATGTTCTGAAATGGTGCTATCCACTCATTAGGTTTCCCTGTAAGATTTTCGTCGCTTAGTATTAACATTTCAGCGGTTTTGATTGCAGATTTGAAATAATGATAGCCGAAAAACAAACCACTGCCTTCAATAAAATCGGTTTGCGATAATTTAGGGAACATTTCTGTAATCTCATTTTTTGAAATGATAAATTTTCCAATGGATGATGCGGTTTCGTCATTATCGAAAAACAAAAGATCTATCCCTTGTTTTCCGTTCTGGCTATAATGAGAAGGTATTACGATGTTTTTTTCGGGCATTTTATCCCTGAATTCTTCGAACCAGCAGGTGTTACTACCTGAATCAGGAAGTTCACTTCCATTCTGGATCATCTCGATCCGTTTTTTAAACATTTGTGATTGAAGTTCTCTTACTGAAACGGAAACAAACGAGGCAATTGAAAATTTGTCATTATGTGACATTGGTCACCTCCTATTGTTTTGAGATTATAAAACGCCCAGAGTTCTCAACGCCAATAGGAGCGTCCCGGTCCTCACGGATACCGGACTCTGGGCAAAATTATTACCACAATAATTTGGTCCTGTTTACGGACCGGAAAAGCTGCCTATTGTTATGAGATGTTGAATATTATAATAAAAATAAAATTGAAAAGCAATATAATAATATTTAAACCTGAACGAAAACTAAAAATCAGCCATGATCCTGTTATCACTGCCGCTGTAGTCTCGGCTGCTATGCAATCAATACAGAGATTCCAACCGGTTTTGAGTCTGCTGTAAGTGTACATCTTAATGTTGCCTGAATCTGCTTTTTTGATATTCCACCTATACCAGGTATTATACGTATTATACACGAAAAATAATCGTTACTATCAATTATTAGACAACTATACCTCCAAAACTGGTAATAATTCTACTCACCCATTCGTATTGTTTTCTTTGGTCTTAATCTATATACTTATGAATTATGCATATCTCGGAACCGGTTTCAATATTAATTAAGTCACTTTCAATTACCGACAACTTTGAATCAGGAGTTGTAAAACTTGCTTCATTTTTCAGAAATACAGAAGAGAAATGGAATCCGGCAAAGATAATCAGCGAATTTTTCACTGTTGCAGAAAGTAAACTTATTGAATATTGTCTATACTTATTTCTTGATATTACAAGATCAGATATCAATTTGTTGAATGTGGCTGTCCGGTTCAAGAATTTACACCGGTTGATGGTACGCTATTCTTTGTACTACAATTCTTTATCAGGCAATGAAGCCAAAATCGTTTCTGATTTGAAAGAAAAACTCCCTGTAAAAAAACCTCATGACATAATGATATCCGAAAAAGTTTCACGAAAATGGAGTAAGTCTCTGTCTGATGGTGATGAGATCGGTTCAAACAGCCGAAAACAGTTTGCAATTTTACTTCGCAGCGAATCCAGATCTTTACGAGCTCGCCTGGACTGGTTATCAGAGAATGTGGACTCGTATGACATGAAGTCTATCTCCAAACTTCTCCCCTATTTAACAGCAGGTGAAGAGTACGCGAAGGATCTTGATGATTTGAGCTATATAATTGAAAAAGGCGATCCGTTCGGTTTACCGGTTTGCAATTTTGAATTACATATGAAAGAGGACGGTTTTAAAAAATGGATGAAGAAAATTGATTCAGATTCAGACCTCACACTTTTCAGTAAGATTATTCAACAACAAAGACAACGTCTAGTTCCGGTTAGAAACCTTATAGCAGCATGCTCAATCATAAGAGCTTTGAACAACAGTAGTATGAGACCTTTTCAGTGGATCCAAGCTGCCCTGAGTTGTACAACCAGAGACGGTTTTACGATTGATGCCGGAAACGATATAGGAAAGGTATACCCTTTAATTCGAAATAGTGCTGTAAAAGTTGAAGGTACCTGCCTGAAAGGTAATTTTTCAGAAAGTTCTTTTACTCAGTTAATCGGTAATAATTTGCTTAGTCTGCAAACAGGCACTCAAAGAGAACCCACTGTGAGAGAGATCGTCATTCGATGCATGCAAAATGATATCCTGATTATAGGGTTGTTATCTGATCCGCGTGTTTTTAATAAACCAGGAATTGTTGAACAGATTGCAAAAAGTTCCCGTTCGCTGTCAGTACTTCAAAAGATTGCTTCTACGCGTGAATTATATACTGGCCAGGCAAATACCGGAGTAGCACTCGCCCTATTGAAAAACCCAACAAACATTCCGATTTCATTATTACGAGCCTTTATTAATTCCCGATATATATCCTTGTCTGAAATGCGTTCTCTTGTAAATAACCGTTATAATATCAGACGAGAGGTATATGGAGAAATTCAAAGATATCTTGATAGAAAAAGGTGAGTTATAAGAACTGTGTCTGATTTTTCCAGTCTGTTACATTAATAAAATCAGCGGATATGTGTTAAAAAAACTTCCAGCATTAGTCGGCTGAGCTCGAAAAAGTCGCTTATAGCAGCGTAAACACCTTTAAAATACGCACCAAAAGATTTTTTATATTGAATCAAAACTCATCCTGCAGCAAGTTATCACTATCTATACCGTGTAGAAGCATGTTAACAGATCTGTTGTTAACAAATATGATAACCTGTAAATAACCAGAACCGTTAAATAAACATGATTTCTTCCTGAATAAGTATTGTTAACCTTTATATTTTGGGAATTTAATTCCCTGTTATATTTTTAGAGTTATTTTTGATATCTTTGAACAGAAAAAATCAGTTGTTTTAATCAATTAAGGAGTTTTTACATGGCACCACATATAGGTATCTGGGATGAACTTGAGAATGCCATTGCCGATATCAGTCTTGCAGACTGGGGGCGAAAAGAGATAGAAATGGCAGAACAGGAGATGCCGGGGTTGATGGCAATCAGAGAAAAATATTCTAAAGACAAACCCCTTAAGGGAGCAAGAATTTCCGGATCACTCCATATGACAATTCAGACAGCAGTTCTTATTGAAACTCTTGTTGAATTAGGTGCACAGGTCAGATGGGCTTCATGCAATATTTTTTCTACTCAGGATCATGCAGCCGCAGCAATAGCAAAAAGTGGAATTCCCGTGTTTGCATGGAAAGGTGAAAGTCTGGATGAATACTGGAGTGCCACATTCAAGGCTTTAACATTTCCTGGTGATTATGGACCTAACCTTGTCGTAGATGATGGCGGGGATGCTACCATGATGATCCACAAAGGATACAGAATGGAAGAGGGTGATTCATGGGCTTCATCTACATCAGACAGTGCTGATGAGGAAGCGCTTAAAAAAGTTCTGCGTGCTGTTTATAAAAAAGATCCTGGACATTGGCATAAAGTCGTTAAAGAATGGAAAGGTGTTTCAGAAGAAACTACCACAGGTGTGCACCGTCTATATCAGATGATGCAGCAAAAAACATTACTTGTACCTGCCATCAATGTCAACGATTCTGTTACAAAATCAAAATTCGACAACCTGTATGGCTGCAGAGAATCACTGGCCGATGGTATAAAAAGGGCAACAGATATCATGATTGCCGGAAAAATTGTAGTTGTATGCGGGTATGGTGATGTTGGTAAAGGGTGTGCACAATCTATGCGAGGATTGGGAGCACGAGTGTTAGTTACAGAAATAGATCCTATTTGTGCTCTTCAGGCAGCAATGGCAGGTTATGAAGTAACAACTGTGGAAGACGCTCTTAGTACAGGTGATATTTATGTAACCACTACCGGAAATATTGATGTTATTACAGCAGAGCATATGTCAAAGATGAAAGACCAGGCAATAGTATGCAATATTGGTCATTTTGATAATGAGATTCAGGTGTCGTTTCTTGATAAATGGCCTGGGATCAAAAAAGATACAATAAAACCTCAGGTTGACAAGTACACATACCCTGATGGCCACTCAATATACTTGCTTGCTGAAGGACGTTTGGTTAATCTTGGCTGCGCAACCGGTCATCCTTCATTTGTCATGTCCAATTCTTTCTCTAATCAGACACTTGCCCAGATTGATTTGTGGAAGAAACGGGATGAGTATAAGCCTGGTGTTTATGTTTTACCTAAAAAACTGGATGAGGAAGTCGCACGTCTACATCTTGGAAAGTTAGGAGTAAAACTAACCAAAATGACCCAGAAACAGGCTGATTATATTGGATTTTCAGCAGATGGTCCATTTAAGCCGGATCATTACAGATATTAAGCAGTTATAAAATTAATTTATTAAGCTTACATTTAAATTGAAAACGGATCATCCTGAATGAAAATTAAAGGAATAGGAATATGTCCCCCACCCGGAGCACAGAATAATTTTTCTGTTACTCCGGAGCTTCTTGCAAGCTGTCTTGCCCGTTATTCACGTTCTAACAAAGGGATTGATTCCATACTTGCATCAATCGACTGGAATAATCCGGATAAATCGGTTGATTCAATTTTCCGTTTTGTTGACTACGGACATGCATCAATTACTGGTATGACCGGAGGTATTGCCATTGTTATTGATGGGTGTTCAATGTTTCTGGCATATAAGCTTTTTGAAATTGCACAGTTGTGTGATGGTCAGGAGTCCAGTACCCGTTATATAAAAATGGATAGATCCAATCTTCAGGATCCCTCAGTACTCGGAATACCTCAGGAGTTGATTCCTGAATGGGAATCAATGATGGAGCAGGCATTTACGATCTATCATGAACTTTACGATAAGCTTGACAAGCAGATCCGGGACAATCCGGATCTTATTCGATATCCTTCTGGAAGCGGACCCAAAGTAATTGATCGGTTACGAAAAAACTATGCATTAGACCGCTCACGCTATTTCATACCTTTTGCGACCAAGACAAATGCAGCATTTGTAATGACTGCACGCGCCTGGGCTGATACAATAAAACAGCTTGAATCGATACCTCTTATGGAAGCCCGCGAATGTGCATCGGGAATAAGAAAAGAACTGGCCAAATATGTTCCACGCATGATAAAACACAGTTATGCAGATGAAGCCAGTATAACTCAGACAAAATTCGCTTTTGATAATCCTGTAAACCTGATGAAAGAAAGCGGAATCAATATCGGGAATCTGAAAGATGAAGTATTCCTTCAAATTGAACAGCAATGGCCACCTTTTATTCCAAAATCCCAATCAATACACGACTCGTTTCTCGGAAAATCAAACCGATACAGTTTGACAGGCAACAGTATAAAAAGAATTTTTGTTCGTGCTGCATGGAATAATATGGCAATTGCTGAACTTCGAGATCTTAACCGCCATAGAAGCGGTTATCGTTTCAGTACACTTTGCCCCCAAGGGTTTTATTTGCCTGAAGGAGTGGATCATCCTGATCGCAGCAAGCTTCTTAACAGACAAAAAGCATTTCTTGAAAAACTTTTACAAACAGATTCTTGCTATTCATTTGTTTATGGTTTTTTTCTTGGCACACAGGTATGTTTTGAGCATTCTACCCATTTGGATAAATTAATCTATGAAATAGAACTCCGCACAGGTTCAGGAGCACATTTTCGTTATGCTGAACATCTTTATACAGCTTACAGGAAACTAATTGCAGAAATTCCTGAACTTGAATCTCATATTAATATTGGAACTGCAGAACCGGAATGAAAATTGAAACTTCATTTCTCCGGTGATGGTTTTTCTGAACCACTTATTAATTTCCATTAACAATATCTGATTACCAATCAGTTAATGTTATCTTAATGTTTCAGACTCTTTTTTGCTTTAGTCTCTGGTTCTTAGGTGATTTTTTTTATTTCAAGTCAGTAAAATCTGTAAAAAATTGTAAAAAGGAGTATTATTATGCAATTATAATCAGGAAACATAAACTGCAAAACAAAAAGTGTTGATAATACAGGCATCTCCCTGTTTTCGATACCTTTTTAGCTAAGAAATTTCCTGAAATGTCAGAATAGCTGTTTTTTTTGTAACAATGCCTGTTCATTATTTTTTAATAAGATTCGGAGGCTGCTGTGACAGGAAATTCAATTCTCAAAAAGATCGCCATCATTGGAAGCTATATTCCGCGTGAATCTTTAATTGCAGCTTTTACCAGTAATTTATACAGATCAATTTGTGAATTGTATCCACAGATTGATTGTCATGCTTTTGCTCTTAGTGATAAGCCGGGAGGATATGTTTACTCTGACGAAATAAGGTTGGAAATCGACGAAAACGATTTGCTTTCATTTCAGGATGCAGCAGATTTTATTAATTCATGTGAATTTGATGCAGTATGTTTTCAGTATAAGGAAGATGAATCTTTTCCGGATGAAACTATAAATATCACTTCATTTATAAGGAAAATAAATGCACCCGTAATAATGACGTTTCACACTTCGTCAAATTCATTTTCGAAACCACAGCAAACATTAATAAACAGATTTGCAGACTATCTTTCCGGACTTGTTATAATCCCGGAAAATTCATCAGCTGTTCAAAACAATACTTATGCAGTAAAGAACAGCAATGTAAAACTGATCGAGTGCAATTTTTCCGACCATTTTTATTATCCTTATTCGATCGGGTTAAAGCAGGAGTTACAGTATTACAAAAATTATGACAACACCGGTATTTTTGATCCGGACAGGATTCAAGATGAAAGTTCTTCTTTAAATCAGAATAAGTTTTCTTTGTCTGAATCCTTACACAAATATATTAAATTCTGTGAACATTCACGTAAGAGACCAGTTCTGAATTCCAGATACCCTCTGGCAGTGTCAAACAATACCCTTTATCTTCCCCGGTTTTGTTTCAATCATTTGAAAAATCTTACAGATTCTACCGGAATTCTTCAGCATGCAAAATACACTGTACCGGATTTTAATGAAGGGTATTGCACAGATGATAATTCCCGTGCCTTGATATTAACGATTTTGCTGGAAAATATGGGAATTGTTCAAATCAAAGAGATGTCTTTACGTTATCTGGCTTTTTTGTATCATGCATTTGATATAAGTCAATGCTGTTTTCGTAATTTTATGAGCTTCAATAGAAACTGGCTTGAATCGGTGGGTTCACAAGACAGTCAGGGAAGAGCCTTTTGGGCACTTGGAATATGTGCAGGAAGATCAAACGACCCTTCGATTGTCCAGCTCGCATCGAGAATTATGGAAAAAGCTCTTCCTGAAATTAAAACCTTGATTTCACCACGAGCACTGGCATTTTCTGCAACTGGAATTTATGAATATTTAAAAAGATTCAAAAATGACCGGCTGTTCAAATCAACTTATTTAAAACTGTTAG
>DATGNN010000168.1:0-6021 GCA_035306725.1 Chitinispirillaceae bacterium
CTCCAATTGGGAAAATATGAAGAAAATTCAGTTTGCGATTTTCTGAGTACAACAAGGAAAATAATATTCCGAAATCCCGTTTTCCCGCTAAATTTCAGCAAATTTAATTTAATGAAGCAAAAAGAGATCAGGAGTCCTGAATGTATTTTATACTCAGATTCTCAGAAACGATTTTAAAGATTACGACATTTACCTTATCGTTACATATTGATAGATAATCCTCATCATTTTTGCTGACGCACTAAAGCGCAATTGAAAAAACTCTGCTGAAATATTGATTTACGTGCAAAGTACATCATTTATCCAAAACCTTATCATTATTCAGAAATAATCACGGTAAAAACAGACAAAAGATTATGTTGTACTGATTGTAGCAATAATATCATCTGTTGACGGACGGGTATAATATATCTGATAAACCCATTGCCTGCTTCCCTGTAATACAGCAGAAACAAGTTTTGGGAAACACTGAAAATACTGCTGTCACCAATCTTGACTGATTTAATATATTTAATTTGATTGATTATTCTAATGCGTTGAAAACTAAGATGTTAACAAGATTTAAAATAACTATTCTGCTTTCAATTGAAAGCAGAATATTTTAAAAAACCAAACCTGATTATTATTTTTTGATTATATTACTTTCCGATGGTAATATGAAAAGAGACTGATTATGCTCAATATTTTCGAATATACTGATTTTAGAAAATATCTGACCGATTATTACGAGGACAGAAAGAAAGAAAACCCAAGGTTTTCGTACCGGCTCCTCACCCTGAAAAGCGGCCTCAATTCCGGTAATTTTGCAAAGATGCTTAAAGGGGAGCGTAATTTAACCATTGAATCTGCAATTCAGCTTGCACGGGTTCTTAAACTGAGTAAACGGGAACGGGATTACTTTCAAACAATGATTCTTTTCTGTCAGTCAAAGACTCATGAGGATAAAAGGCAATATTTTGAAGAACTTATGACTTTTAAAGAATCATCTGTATGTATTCTTGATTCAAAAAATTACATGTTTTATGAAAAATGGTATTACACTGCAGTACGGGAAGCTCTTGCATTTTTTCCCTTATCAGAATATAACTTCGCTGTTCTGGGCAAGAATATCATACCATCAATTTCGGAAAAACAGGTTGCAGAAGCTATTGAGCTTCTTCTCAGCCTTAATCTTATTGAAAAAGACCAAAACGGATTATACAGACGTACAAATATGCTCCTTAGCACAGGAAATGATATCCGCTCAATTACACTTAATAACTTTGTCATTAATACCATGAGACTTGCTGAACAGGCTATAAATACAGGATTAAAAGAGACTAATCTCTCTTCGGTTTCTTTTTCAATTTCAGATAAAGTTTTTTCTGAAGTTCAGGAGGAAATCAGAACCTGCAGACGCAGGATTATGGAAATTGCACAAAATTGCAATTCACCAAACAGAGTATTTCAATTAAATGTACAATTGTTTCCCATGACCGATCGATACGATGGGAGATACTCATGAGAGCATATCGGCTCTTGGTTGCCCTTTTCATTATACAGGCAATGCTTGTTTCTTGCGTGCAGACTGTCAGCCATGGAGGCGGCGGGTCAGAAGTAGAAGTTATCGGATATGTTAATCACTCAAGTGGTGAACCGGCTCCTTTAACCCAGGTTAAATTAATCCCGAAAGATTATGACCCGTTGGTAATGGGTCCTATCCCAGACAGCATGACCGACACCAGTGATACGCAGGGATGTTACAGGTTCAAGGTAACATCCGGTTTTTATAATGTACAGGCAGTCCAGTTAACTGAGCTTACCCGCATACTTGTTACCGGGCTGGAAGTAGCTGGAGATACCACCTCTATAGAGTCGGCTACTCTTCTTGAGCCCGGTGCCGTAAGATTTATTTTGTCCGATAATACAAAAAAAGATGGTCATGTTACGATTCCAGGAACCGATATCCATAAAACCATTCCCGGTGGAAGCAAAGATATTTTGCTCGACTCGGTTCCTGCTGTCGTAATACCAGAAATCCAGTATATTGAAGATGAAAAGGTTGTTTTTGCCAGAAATGATATTCAGGTAAATTCATCCGATACTGCCAAAATAATCAATCCGGAATGGAAATATCAGAAACAAATAAACTTTAATACTACTGCATCTGGTGCGAATGTCAATACTGATATTTATGATTTTGCAGTAATTATAAGGTTATCATCAAGCAATTTCGATTTTACTCAGGCCCGAAATCTTGGAGAAGATATCCGTTTCACATCATTAAATGGCAAATCCCTCTCTTATGAAATCGAAAAATGGAATGCAACAGTTCAGGAAGCTGCGATCTGGGTGAAAATTGATACGATATATGGTAATAATAGTACTCAATCAATTTTAATGTATTGGGGTAACCCGGATGCAGAAGATCAATCAAGCTGTTATGAAGTTTTCGATACTACAGCGGGATTTGCGGGAGTATGGCATTTGAGTGATCAATCGGAGGATCTGTTGTTCCGTGATGCTACAGCTAACCTTTACCATGGTAATTCGGATGGTTCAACGAGGCCATTAACAGATAAAGGAATTATCGGAAACTGCTGTGTATTTGATGGTATTGATGACTTTATAACCATGCCCAATACTGCTGATAGTAAACTAAACTTTCCGGAGAATGGAAATTATACAGTTTCAGCATGGGTTTTTCTGGATTCTCTGGATAATTTGTCACATTCTATTGTCTCCAAAGGATATGAGCAGTATTTCATGCGGTTTACCTATTTCCCCAACGGTGTACCATCGTGGGAATTTGTCGAGTTTAATGAAACCGATAACTGGCAGGCATCATTGACTCCAGCACAAAGCGGGCAATGGGTTTTTCTGACCGGTGTACGCCAGGGGGAAAGTCAGTTACTGTATTGCAACGGAGAACTTGTTGACAGTACAACTGATAACTGGCCTCAGGATTTATCAAGAAACACTGCCAACGATTTACTTATTGGGAAATTTTTTGAGGAAGTTTCCTTCCCTACTCCTGATGGATACTGTTTTTTCAAAGGTTCAATCGATGAGGTAAGAATTATGAGTTCAGCACAAAATCCGGAATGGATTCGTTTGTGTTATATGAATCAGAGACATGATGACAAGTTAATAGAATTCAGGTAAATCTGGTTAATTAATTAAAGGAGGCGGTTTATGCATTATATGTTAAGGCTGTCTAAAGCAATATTGATAAGTACAATTTCCGGTTGGATCGATAACTCCGGGTGTTTACTTTCTTAATGTTCAGGCCTGGCATCTGTCAGAAACATCTTCAATACTGATTAAATAAAAACTTTCGTCAAGGGGGAAGGTTATGTATAAGCAGACTGTTTTTACTTTTCTGGCATTAATCGGTATAACGATCAATGCCCAGACTATTAATTTACGTGGAAATGTTTCAAACCAGAATGATGAACCGGTATCTGGTGCAATCGTCGAACTTGTTGGACAAGCATTGGCAGATACCACCAATTCAAATGGAGAGTATTCAATTACAAAAAACCTTGTATCGGTATTACCTTCATTGAAACCTGAAACCGATAGAATATCCCTGAACAGGGGTATTCTGGAATTCAGACTTTCGAAGTCGTCTCCTGTAGAGGTCAAGATTTTTGATGTAAAAGGTAATCTACTCACAAAGGAGTCGGTCCAGAGGGCGTCTGAAGGTATTTATCAGATCAATTTAAGCGAAAAAAATTTTGCATCCAATCTTTTGATTATTCAGGCTAAAAGCGGAACCAATTTTGAAACCTTTCGCTATCTCCCACTTTACAATAACAAGTATCTGTTAAATTCTCCAAATGGAATTTTAACACAGCAAAGCAGCAATCTTTCAAAGATAGCTGCAGGTTTTGATTCACTCAGGGTCACTGCCGAAGGGTATAACCAAAAGACAATCGAGGTTTCTTCATACGATACAATAGTTGACATTACACTTGATACTACAGGTGAAGAGGTCTGTGAAGGATGCGGGAAAAGCGATTACCTCACAAGTGGTAAGAAAAGTATTGACGTTGATGGTTTGACACGTGAATACATATTAAAAGTTCCTGATAACTACGATCCGAACCAACAATACAAGCTTATATTCTGCATTCACCCCTGGGGTGGAGATATGGACCAGGTTGCCAATCAAGGATATTACGGTCTGGAGAGATTGGCAAATGGATCCGCAATATTTGTCTCTCCCAACGGTACGGAAGAAAACGGCCAGGCTCGCGGATGGTTCAACACCGGTGGCAGAGATATTAAGTTTATGAAAGCCTTGATTGAACACTTCAATGCTAATCTCTGCATCGACCAGAAACGAATTTTTTCTACCGGGTTCAGCTTTGGTGGTATGATGTCTTTTGCTATAGGTTGTGCAATGGCTGATGTATTTCGGGCAATAGCCCCCATGTCAGGAGCATTTTACAGTGGCTGTGATGACACCAATGAAGATCCGATTGCAGTCTGGATGGCACACGGAAAGTCGGACAATGTAGTTCCTCTGAATGATGGGAAAACTGCACTTCAACATTTTATTGAGAAGAATGGATGCAGTAATGAGACTGTTCCTGTAAACCCTTCACCGTGCGTTGCTTATCAAGGTTGTAAGGATGGGTTTCCGGTTATTTATTGTGAATTTAATGGCGGACATGCACCTCAGAGTTTTGCTCAGGAGGCTACCTGGGAGTTTTTCAGCCAGTTTTAATTTGCAATAAATTGCAGTCAAATAACTCGAACGTAAATTTAAAGAGAGGGCATTTATAGTGAATAAAGCAGTGAATGGAGACTGGATAAAACTTATGCTATATGAATCAGAGAGATGACAACCGTCTGGTCGTTTTTCAATAATAGTCCGGTAAAGTCTTCGGCCGAGACTGCTACCGGATACTTTAAAACAAAAGAATGTATTTTATTAGTAAAGGGAGGCGTTTATGCATAATTTAAAAAATTGTTTTGTTAAAATGAGTTTTGCATGTCTGTTTATGGTGTTTATCATGTACGCACAAAAACCACAGTTAACACCAAACGATCTGGTGTGCAATGGCGAATCATTTTTTGAAATGACTCAAATTTGTTCAGAACTTTCCAAACTGGCACGGGAAGATGGTGTACTTATCGGAAACGAGGATTTCAAGCAGGTTGCGCAATCTGGCCAACCCATTAACGTTATTAAGAATAACTTTATAGCCTGTAATCCTAAGCCTAAATATCTTGTAACCGATGGTGGTGGCATCGATTTGATGAATGCTAACTGCCAACCCGGTGACAAGAATTGTGGGGCAATTCAAGATTGCAAAAGAGAATTAGAATTGTATATTGATGAAATGAAAAAAGCGGGTGTGAAAGCATTTCTATGGATGGGATATCCTGAAGTTCCAAGTATGCAAAACCTTACAATCAACCAGGCTATATGGACTGAGGTAACTAAGGAACTTATAGCTCAACAAACCGAACCAAAAGCAATCTATGTTGATTTATTACCTGTATTTGAAGGACACTATGAGGAATATTTTTCGGAAGGTGGATTTTTTGGGGGGAAGGACTACCTCCACCCTAACCTGGCTGGTAGTAAAGCAGTAGCTAAAGCGTTCTGGGATGCACTGAAAGCAGATGATTATGCTTTTTTCGATACTACCGGAACGGTTTCTATATCTAAACAGACTATTAACAACAACCGGGTCGTATCTGGTCATATTCTTGGCCAGGAAATGAAAAACGGCAATCTGTCTGTGTCATTATCTGTTGATCAACCTTCAGATATCAAACTTAGACTGACAACTGCTTCCGGTCGCAGTGTATTTACAGCTCAGAGACATGCTGCAGTTAGCGGAAAACAGGATGTTGTATTTCAGACAGGCAGACTCGCACGCGGAGTATATTGCTGTGAAATCAGGACTGGCAAACAGATTAGTCAATCAACATTGCTTGTCCACTGATTGTAAAAATTAATAGTCCGGTATCTGAGGGCGATTGTCCCCTTTTTGCATCGGAGCTTAAAGGGGAAGAGTCGAC
>DATGNN010000169.1:0-3085 GCA_035306725.1 Chitinispirillaceae bacterium
TAAGTCATAATGCACTATTACAGACTACTGCATTTTGTGATCCTGAGGTATTCCGTTAACCTTTTGACTCAACATCCCGATCTTCAGATATACCCTTTTCAGTTCTTGAATTTTTATTGTTTGTGAGTCCTGTTCCAATAAAAATATTCTTTTTTGTATTAGTCTTCGTAAATCGAACCATTTCTGAATTCCTGTCACTAAACAAAATTGAAGGTTGCAGCTTTTTGATTTTTATTGACATTAATTTAACCTGAACCGGACTGTTATTATACAAGTCTGTAAAAACTTCATTGAGCATAATGTGCTTATGGCTGTAGTATTATATCCTCCTGGCAAGGTTGTCAGGTTAGATGAAGATACGAGTATTGTGTCGTTCGGGATATACAGAAGATAGTTATAAGTCTGTTATGACAATGTTGCCACGCAGGTCTTGTTGGTAATCGTTACCATACAGGTTGAGTTAAAAAATGTTTATTTTAATTTAACCGATTAATTGGCGTGAAGGAGTTAAAAATGAAAATTAATTTTGTTAATAAAATATTTCTATCCGCAGCAGTATTTTTTACGTTTGCATTTCATAACAGTACCCGGGCAGCAAATAAATGGGAGGTCGATTCCAAAGGTAATATTACACTTAATGGCTCTGTTTTCCGTATCAAAGGTGGATCCTGGTTTGGACTTGAAGGGAGAAGTGAACTGCCAAGTGATGAGCAAAACCCAAATGGAGCACCGATGGAAATGTACATGGGAAACGTATTCTGGAATGAGAGCAACCGCACCCTCGCAAGTGATGCAGCCGAGATAAAAAGTCTCGGTTTTAACAGTATCAGGATGCCGGTTGCTCCTCAGACTCTTGATGATAGCGACCAGCAAGGAAGGGATCCGAATCTGAAAAATTCCGAGTCCGTACGTATTCAAGGTGCTTTTACTGCACTCAAGGCAGTTATAAAAGCATGTGCTGATGCAGGTCTGTATGTATTACTCGACATGCATTCCTGTTCCAATTATGTTGGCTGGAGAGCTGGTCGCCTTGACGCTCGTCCGCCTTATGTAGATGCAACAAGAGAAGAGTATGAGTTTACGCGTGAAGACTGTTCCTGTGCAGCAAATGGAAACCCGGGTACAGTCACCCGTGTCCAGGAATACGATGTACAGAAATGGTTAGCCGATCTTAAGAAACTGGCCGGTCTGGGAGCAGAAATCGGTGTTGATAATATCATGGGTATTGATATCTTTAACGAACCCTGGGATTACAGTTGGAGCGAATGGAGATCGCTTATTGATCAGGCTTATCAGGCAATCAGTTCTGTCAATCCAAATATCCTCATTTTTGCTCAGGGAATAGGCGGTACACACGGTAACCAGGACGGTACACCGGACTCATTTGAGGATACTCCTCATGGAGATATGGCGACAAACCCCAACTGGGGAGAGAATCTTTTTGAAGCAGGTGACAATCCACCAAGCATGCCTAAAAACAAATTAGTGTTCTCGCCTCACTGCTATGGTCCGGCAGTTTGTACTCAACCGATGTTTGCAGATCTTGATGCCCAACCGGAGTGCGAAGGACTTGTAGAAGATGCTTTTGGAGATGCGAAATGTCAGATCGTCATCAATCCGTCTAAACTTGAACCAGGTTGGGATGAACACTTCGGGTATTTGAAAAAACTTGGTTATGCGATCTGTATCGGAGAATACGGTGGTAACATGGATTGGCCAAACAAATCTGAAGCCCGCCACCAGAACCGGTACAGTTATCTTACCGACAAAACAACCGACAAACAGTGGCAGGAAGCTTTTGTAAATTATCTGGTTAAACGTGGAATTTATGATTCCTTTTACTGGTCAATCAATCCTGAATCAGCAGATACTTATGGTATTTTCAAATCACCTTACGATCCGATATCCAATAAGGAAGGGTGGGGTACATGGTCGGGAATTGATCAAAGAAAAATGGACCTGCTGTCAGAACTCTGGGAAGCAGCAGACAAAGATCCAGGTGCACCGGTCAGATATGGAGAAAATGGTAATAGAAAAACCGGTGTAAATTGTCGTATTTCAAACGCAGGACTGATCACTTATTCTCTGCCGAAAGCAGAAAATGTTTCACTGAAACTTTACAATGTGAATGGCCGTCTGCAATCTGAAATATCTTCTCAAATGCAAAAGGCAGGAACTTATTCCATTAACAGAAAACAGATATCAGCAGCAGCAGGTTCCTATTTTCTCGTTTTAAAGGCAGGTGATTACTCACATAAACAAATGGTCTGTTTTACAAAATAGTTTTCATACGGAGAGTAACTATTAAAATGAGTTACGATTTTGGACATTTTTGTAACAAGATCGGAATAATGTGAAAGATACAGGATCTCTCGGTTTACAATTCCCAAAATCGTAACCGTATTACGAATAATGATCAGGCAATACTGATCATTATTGTTTTTTAATGTATATGAACATTCATAAAAAACCGCGGCAGCAGGCTGTGGTCTTTGTTTTTTCTGGCAAAACTGTTTTCACGAAATCTTCTTATCTGCAAGATCTGCCGCTTGACTATTTCCAAGCCACTGAGATAAACGGAATGTCTTTTCAAAATTAATTTATTTCTCAGATTTTACTACAGGTGTTGCAGGAATTAATTCCGCTCCGGTTTCAGAAGAACTTTTTGCCACATGCACAGTACAGACATCATCCAGAACCACAAAACTGGCAGGATCTGTTTCCCTCGCAATAGATGTTATTTTTGAAGCATTTCTACGTTTTGCCTGTACAAAAAGCAGTTTTACAATGCCATCACGACCGTTCCCTTCAAAAACAGTCACGCGATAACCTTTTTCGCGTAGTTTGTCTGCGACAAGATCTCCTTTTCTTGAAAAGATCCTTATTACCTGTTCTCCGATTTTGAATAGTCCTTCAATGGTCATTCCAACAAAAGTACCAGATGCAAACCCGAGAGCAAAAGCAACAGAGCTAATGGGATCCTGAACTGTAGAAATCAGACGGGAGATCGCGTACACCCATATAAGAGCTTCAAAAAAGGCAATCCCGAATGCATAATGTTTTTTCCCGCGAATAATCATGACAT
>DATGNN010000170.1:0-2911 GCA_035306725.1 Chitinispirillaceae bacterium
AGCATATTATTACCTAATGCAAAGTGAACCGTTCCCCTGGCCTTCATCTCTTCAAACACGTTGCCCGAAAGCTGTGCTGTATCCAGAGTACCTATACCGAACTCAGCCAGGGTGCGCAATGGTTGAAGATACTTTACAAACAGCTTTTCCAGTTCATCAGAGCATTCATGTTTCCCGACCCTGTTAACAAGTCCATCTTTGACATCCAATACTATCGGTGATTCAGGCTTTCCATTGCAAAGAGAAAACGAGCTGTCTATAACCAGCCTGCCCTGAGCAGTTCCTTCGACTGGCGCCAGAACAGCTTCACCTGCAGGCAAATTACCAAAAGCACCCTTGAATGATATTCGTCCATCATCAACGAATATTTTTCTCCCTTCAATACCGAAACTTAAATCAGTTCCAGCTTTCGTAGTAACCCTTATTGTCTGAGTGCTGCTTAATTTTGCAACGACACTTCGTGTACATGCCCCTGTTTTTCGCCAGTCTGCTTTCATTGTCCTGACAAACATTTCTTCTGTAACCCCGGGCACGGAAACAACACGTGTTCCCCTTTCGGTTGCCAATCGGCAGGCATCGGTATGAATCAGTGATTTCAAGGATGGCATAACAACAACATCAAATTGAGCCAACCATTCTGCAACAGGATAGGGAGGCTCGTTACCATCAAGTTTACGCGATGTGATCATCACCAGAACAGCTTCTTTACATTTTTCGCGGCCAACCGCATAAAAAGCCTCACCGATACGCAAGCAAAACGGATCACAAAGTATTAACATGTTTTCGTGCCGTTTCAGATTTATACAATCACCAAGAGCAACAGATACACTATGAAGCAATTCTTCAGACATTACCACCTCTTTACAGAACATATTCAGCAAACAGTTTCACCACACCGGATAATCAGTCAATTCTGAATGGAGACGACCAGTTAACGATGAGCCTGTATCAACAATTTCAAAAAAACCAGAAAAACTCACGTAAAGTGACCGCATGATTCAGATTATAATACAATACCACATTTGTCCAAAATAATTTTTCGATAAAAACGCACCGTCCTTATTCCAGACAGTGTGAAATTTAACAATCAAAGTTCAAACCGTGGTTATTTTTTAAAAAACGGCAATTCTATCCTGCCCCCTTAACCAGGCATTTTAAACAGGCTTACATGTTATCATTCATTGCCGAAACCATCTCCTTTTTCCATTTGTTAAATTCAGCTTTAATGATCTTCTCCCTTGCTTTTCTGACAAGATTCATATAAAAATTCACATTATGAAGAGTCAGAAGCCGCAGGGCCAGAATCTCACCTGCCATGTAAAGATGCCTGATATATGCCAGACTGAAATTTTTACATGCATAACAGGAGCATTCCGGATCAAGCGGGTGATCAAAATCTCTTGTATGACATGCGTTCCTGATATTTACTTTTCCTCTTGAAGTAAATACAGAACCGTTTCTTGCATTACGGGTAGGAAGCACACAGTCGAACATATCGATATTTTTGCTGATACATTCCAGAATATCCACCGGAGTTCCAACACCCATAAGATATCTGGGTTTATTTTCAGGTAATAGTTCTGCAGAATAGACTACTACATTATATGTAGTTTCGATTTTTTCTCCCACTGCAAGTCCACCCAGAGCATATCCGGGAAAATCCATTGCCACCAGTTCCCGGGCACATCGCTGCCGAAGTTCAAACAAAGTCCCTCCCTGAACGATACCGAATAAAGCAGAAGGGTACCCGAAATGAAAAGGTGTTTTTGCGTGCGCATCAATGCATCGTGATGCCCACCGGATTGTTCTTTCAACAGCTTTTTCGATTGCATCCGGTTCTGCATCCGATGGCGGGCACTCATCAAAATTCATTATAATATCTGCACCCAGATTATGCTGAATCTCCATAACCCGTTCCGGTGAAAACAAATGGCGAGAACCATCTATGTGAGATTGAAATGTTACCCCATCTTCGGTAATTTTAGAAATATCCCTTAAACTGAAAACCTGAAACCCGCCACTGTCTGTAAGTATAGATCTGTTCCAGTTCTCGAATTTATGTAATCCACCCGCTTCTCTTATTAAGTCATCACCGGGTCTTAAGTGAAGATGATAGGTATTAGCGAGAATCACAGGACATCCAGCCTCCTCAAGCTCTGCCGGAGAAAGTGCTTTAACTGTAGCCTGAGTCCCTACCGGCATAAAAACCGGAGTATCAATTATTGAATGTGCAGTTTTAAATGTTGCAGCCCTCGCTTTTGTTTCCGGGTCGGTTGCATGAAGATTAAAAGAGAAAAGATCCATTTTTTTATCCAGCCAAAAAATTTTAAAAATAAATATCAAACCCAAATAGTAACACTAGTGATAATGCTCTCTCCCCCCCTGGTTATCGAGCCGGATCGAGATGAACCAGGGTGGGGACGATGAGGGCATACAGCACAATGTATTAATACCCTGAACAGCAGTAACGATTTTTTAAATGAATTTTCCCATGTGATGATGGTTGATTCTGAGCAGCACTCAATAAACGATATTTTGATTAATCCGACACCTTACTGTGCAGCACAAGAACATAAACCCATATTTATCCATAAACGACCTGCTGGCAATACCGCTTTTGCAATCTATACTTGAAAACCGGAATCCAACACATATCATTTTAAATAATCGCTTCGTATTCAGACATTCAAAATCAGTATGTAAAATAACAGTTAAAGAACACATCCACAATATCACAATTTTCAAATCTGACTGTTTTGCAGTCTGAAAAATGACTTTTTCAAACTAACCGCTCAACAGAAAATGACAGTATTATTCCCGGGATATCGGACATGAACCGGAAACATCCGGAAGAGAAAAATAAACCGAACAGATTAATGTACCAGAGTAGTACAAAAAGAATCGCTCGATT
>DATGNN010000171.1:0-8620 GCA_035306725.1 Chitinispirillaceae bacterium
CCGCTTTTGTTTTTCTGTTAATGATTGTAGTAATTACTCCACTTATGGTTATAAAGCAGGGAAATGTTGATGATCATGTGACTTTTAAAGGGAAACATGTGCTCTCCTTTTTATGTAAACGGGATGGGATTGTCAGAAAGGGTGAGCTGTCCGAAACATATTATTGTAACGACCAGATTCAGATAATTTATAACTCTTCGAAAGAACAGTATATAACACTTTTCAGCATAGACAGCAAAGGAACCGTATCGTTTTATCACTCAGACAGGAGTTCTGATGATTGCAGCATCGTAACACCTGTCGGTTCTGGTTTGACATATCCGGGTAGTATCGTACTGGATTCAGTTCCAGGATATGAGTTGATTGCTGCTGTGTTTTCAAAGAATCCGCTTAAAGTATCTCAGATTGAAAATTGGGTAAAAGACCTGAAAAAAAATTATACTGCCATGCATGAATTACAGCAGCAGTTGGAGAATGCATCATTTGGTCGTTCAACAACGGTTGCAACATTACTTCTGAAAAAGAAATAACAGAATGAGACTGATAATTTTTACTGCGGTTTTTCTGTTTTGTGTTGTTCAGAGAGCAGACGCCTTAAGGTATGCTTTGCTGGCAGGTCAAAATGATGGCGGGAAAGGGTTGACGCGTTTAAAATATGCTAATAAGGATGTAGAACGGTTCTCTGAATTGCTTGTTGAAATCGGCGGATTTGATAAATCAAATGTGATTACAATTTCAGGTGCAGACAGTTCTGATCTTGAATCCGGATTTGATAAAATAAAAAAGCTGATTCAAAAAGACAACAACCATCAGAACTGTTTATTCCTTTTTTATTATTCCGGGCATGCAGATGAAAAAAGCTTGTTACTTGGAAAAACCACATTATCACTAGAAAAAATTGAAAACAGACTGCAAACAGTTCCTTCTGCAATAAAGATAGGAATTTTTGATGCCTGCCAGAGTGGTGTTGTTACAGCGTTTAAGGGAGGGAGTCGTGCCGAACCTTTCTATTTCAAAGAACAACAGAAAGTTCAAGGAAAAGCAATTATCGCTTCATCGTCCGCAAATGAGCGGGCACAGGAATCTGAAGCACTGAAGGGATCTGTGTTTTCTTTTCATTGGATGAACGGGCTCAGGGGAAGTGCAGATCTGTCTTACGACAGGAAGGTTACTCTTAATGAGGCTTACCAGTATGCTTATCGTAAAACCGTAGAGACAAGTGCTTTGACAAGTGGCATGGTACAGCACCCTGTGTACCGTTTCAATATAAAAGGTCAGGGTGACATTATCCTCACAGATCTTCAGGATAAATCCGGAGGATTATTACTGGATAGTTTCAGTAATGGTAAGTTCCTGATTTTGAGTGAAAACTATATGGATGTATATGCAGATTTTTACAAAGCTAAAGGGAAAACTCATTTTATTTCGTTAGCACCCGGAACATATACTTTGATTAATGCCAAAGGAAAAGATATTGGATCATGTGTGTTTTCGATTGAAAAAAACAGAACATGTAACTTTCTTGAATCCATGTTGATCCCGAACAAAAGGATCGAGAGCACTATCAAGGGTGGAGTAACAAAGAATAAAGCTGAATCTGAAATTTCGGCATTACCGTTATCAAGGTTCAGACTGGGGTTTGGTTGTGGAGTGCATGCAGTAATCAATCAGACCGAAGATGATCATTCAAAAGATCTTTCAATAGAAATTGCCGGATCATATCACATAAATGAAAAAATCAATTTTTTTTCCGATTTATACTGTTTGGTTTTTGAAAAACGAAGCGGGATAGATTTTGGATTTGATTATATCAGAAAAATTGAAGACCATAGATTAAGAATCGGGTTGGGTACCGGGGTTGAATATTTGTTTAGCAAAGGTTTAACCGGTGATGCTCTGGAACCTTTTTTTCTACTGAAACCCGGGTTCGAATTCAAACTTAACGAGCGGATAAAAGCAGGATTGGGTGTACCATACAAAATCATCTTTGGTTCTTCTGTTTCGCACAGGGCAGGTCTGGAATTACAGATAATGTTGAGTGGAAAATATTCTGATGTCAAAGTCATAAAGTAACTGTTGGTATTAAGTGCTTTAAAAATGGAGTTTACCCGGATAAACGAGATCCACTAGAATCTTGAGAACGAACTATGGGACTTGCTTTAAATGGATAAAGTGTAACAGGATAATTAGAAAAATGTCAAATTTTGTGATAACCGATAATGATTCTGATTGTATCTGATTTGAAATTGTATTAATATTGTATTTAATATTGTATTGTGAGCGGATTTTTTAAACATTCTCGTCTATTATTCAGAATATTGAAAATCAAATGATAATAAAGGAGAGGTGAATCATGAAAAAGTTGATAGTTACATCAATGGTGCTGATCTATACGAATCTGGTTTTTTCTGCAGATTCTTCTGAAAAGGGTGTCCCGACATCTCCGCTTACCAAATATAGTGGTGGTATAGGTGTAGGTGCGATGATGTCACGAAATAATGAACTTCAGGAGTTGTCGAATAAGTTTTTCAGGTTAACATTCATGAATTCAGTTTATCTTAGAGAACATTTCGGGCTCTTTTTTGATGTCGACTGGTTTGCACCAGGACCGAATTTTGGTGCATATCTGGGTTTTGATTATAATTTTACCACTACTGATTTTCGTCCTTTCCTAGGTCTTGGAGGGGGAGCAAATTATTTTGATAAAACCAGTGAGTTTGGTAAAAATATTGGGCCTTCATTTACAGCTCATGCAGGTTTTAATCTGGATTTGAATGAAAATATTCAAGTTCGTGCAAGAGTTCCCTATATAGTAACTGTTAACGAAAATGTTGATCAGGCAGTGGGATTGGAAATAGGAATAATGTTTTCTGACAGATTCAGAAGAGTGAAAAAACTTGATTATAACAAATAAAGTAAAAGTAATTGATTTATCACGACTATCATGGAGAAAATATTATGAAAAGATTAATTAATACAACGGTTCTGATGTCAGTTGTTGTATTTGGGCTTTATGCTCAGGATAGCAGTATAAAAGAAGAGAAGGATATAACTATAATTCACGGACAGTCTGTTGCTGACGGGAAATCGGAGGTCAGTGAACGGATTCTTGAAGAGTGTATTGTTTCTTTGCCAAAGGCAGACCAGTTGGAACCGGAAATTAACTCATCATCGGTTTTTCTAAAAGAGATAAATGGAGACCCGTCCAAAAATGATTTTGTAAAAACATACTCAGCCACACTGGAAATTAATTATATGCTGTATCAGAAAGTTTTGATAGTAGTGGCAACAAGTTCTGTAAAAGGACAGGAACCGGTAATGAAAGTTATGGAGAAAAACCTCAAGCAGTCCAAAAGATTTACATCCAATTCTTCCAGCGGAGATCTTTATGCCGGGCGTTCAAAACGTCAGCACTATTTTTCCACTCCGGAAGGTGCAGCGATGGATGTCAGGCAGCGTGCATCAGCATGGTTAAAACAGCAGGCTGCTGTTGTGTGTACAAAATAAGAAGTTATGGTAAAAGCGAGTAAATTAGTGTATTTTATAGATTCAGAATTGAAAATTCTAATTACGGAATAAAAGGAGGCTTTGATGTTTTTATCGAAAAAGAGAATAATCTGCTGGTTATTGCCGCTTCTGGCAGTCGGTTGTACTACAAAAGTATCAAGGGTTCAAAGTGATTCTACCATGGATCTTACAGGCAGGTGGAATGATACTGATTCGCGGCTTGTTGCCGAAGAAATGATTAACGATTGTCTGTCACAGCGGTGGTTGTACAAATGGGAAGAAGAGAACAAACGGCCAACTGTGATTGTAGGTAATGTTGTTAATAAAAGTCATGAACATATTAGTGTCGAAACATTTGTAAAAAATATGGAACGTGCACTGCTCAACTCTGGTAAAGTTGATTTTGTAGCTACAAAATCGGAGCGGGAGCAGCTTCGTGATGAAAAAGCGGATATGGCTGAAAATGCGTCCGTTTATACTGCAAAATCAATGGGTGAAGAGACTGGTGCGGATCTTATGCTTATTGGAACAATAAATACTATTGTTGATCAGGAAGGTAATAAAGCTGTTGTGTTTTACCAGACTAATCTGGAGCTTGTCGAAATAGAGAGTAATCGGAAAGTCTGGATAGGTGAGAAAAAAATCAAAAAATATGTAGAACGGGCAAAAACCAAATTCTGATCAAACTATCCCTGATTAATTATTCAGTATGAAAAAAATTATTCTGTTTTTAGCAGCAATAGGGTGTATGCTGTTTTTTTCCTGTGCATCGCGCAACGCATTGCGTAAGGAAAAACTGGCTGATGCTACCCGTAAAAATGAGTTTCTTCCTGCTGTTGATTTTATTAAAAAAAATCCTAAGCTTTACGGAAGAAATAATGAGCTGCTATACAATATGGATATTGGTATGTTGTATCATTATGAGGGTATGCATGATTCAAGTAACACATATCTTCTCAATGCAATCAATGTATACCACGATTTGTTTGCGCGTTCTGTTACCAATGAAGTTGCATCAATGCTGGTAAATGATAATGTCCGGCCATACAGGAGTCGGCCATATGAGTTAACATTTCTTCATCAGGTTGCTGCTTTTAATTTTCTCGCCTTTGATAAGGTCCATGAAGCGCTGGTGGAAACACGACGGATGCAGCTTCTGTTCGATGAATGGGAGCGTAAAGACAGAACAGATGAAAAATATACATCTGATGGGATGTTTCATTTTTTGTCATCAATCGTGTATGATGCTGCTGGAGAATCTGATAACGCGATGATTTCTCTTTTTAAATCTGTTAAGGCCTATAAAAATGGTCCTGTGAAACTTCCTTCATATATTCAAAATTACGCCTACAGCATGTTAAAACTCAATGATCGGGAATCGGATAATGAATTGTTGAAACTCAAACCTCCAAAAGAGCAACTGCCAGGGGTTGAAAACAATATTTCAGAAATAGTTTTTATCGGATACTCTGGAAAAGGGCCATCAATAGAAGAAGCTGTCTGGAGTGGTACTTATATTAAAGATGGTCTTCTGGTGGTTCATCACAAGCGTCCGGACGGAAAAAAGGAAACCATGTCGTTACCGGCACCGCCCTTACCCGAAAGTGAACTTAGAAAAGCCGAAAAAGGGCAAAAAACAAAATCCGGGACTACTTTTCATATTAAATTTGCTCTCCCGATGCTTAAAAAACATTCTTCAAAAACCAAAGCGTTTAAAGTGCATTGTGACGGATATTCTGAACCATTTACAACTACTGTCATTAATGATTTTGACCTTCACGTAGCAAAAAACCTTGAAGATACAAAGGCTGCTACTTTGGCCAGGACTGTAGCAAGAGTGGTTATTAGAACCATAACTGCACAGCAGACCAAGGGACAGCTTACTACAAATAATCCTTTAGCAAATATACTGATTAATGTAGGAACTGATGTATTGGCAGATCAGTTGGAAAAAGCGGATACAAGAAGTTGTTTCCTTTTACCTAAAAAGGTTCAGATTGCAAGAATCCCTGTTAAGCCCGGGGTATATACCATAGATGTTGCTGCGATGGGAGAGGCTGGAGAAGTTCTTCGAACCAAAAAATTCAGTAATATTAAAGTCGGTATGAATCAGAAAAAGTTTGTTTTTTATTCATCTTTTGAGTGAAAGAATTTAATATTATTATTGTTGATTGAAAGTGTTGTGCATTGTATACTATTGCCTTGTTTATATAAACATTAATATTTTTTTACTTAACAGGAGGATCTTTATGAAAATCGGATTGAGAACAATCGTTTGCGCTTTTGCACTTGGAATCGGATTCACGGGGTGTGGGTTGCTGGATCCTGATGAGAGTTCTGCACCTGAAGTTACTTTGAGTGTTCCTCCAATTCTTGATGCTGGTACTACAACACCCATAAACGGTGAAGTCAAAGCTTCAGAAGAAATATCTTCTGTAATATTCACTGTTGTCACTGCACAAAATGAATCGGTTTCAGAGTCCCAGATACAAGTAGAAGGACCTACAGTTAAAGGGGTTAAATCCTTTAAGTTTAAAGATAGTAATCTTAAAATTAAAATCTCTTCAAATACTCCATCAGGTGACTACAAAATCAAGGTTACAGTTAAAGCTGATGTAGAAAATGACACCTATTTCCCTTTTACTGTTGAGGGTGGAAGTACAGAGCCGGAAGGTACACCTGTTCAAACAGCTACTATTACTGCAGGTGCAAATAGCAATCCTGATCATGGAAGTTCGATAGATCTTGATCAGGGTGTTGCATGGTTGAGTGCTGATGCTAGAAATAACATTTCAAAAATTGATTTATGCTATGCTTATTCCGGTGTGAATAAGGTAGAAAAAATTGGAACACCTGCCTGGGCAAAGGCAAGTGAGTTTGATTATGCTAAAAACTGGACAAATCCGCCGCAAACAAAGTTTTACAAAATAACAATGACAGCTGCAGAGTTTGATGCTGTTACGACAAAAGAAGAAATTCCGGAGTTTAGTGAAAGTAAAGCAACTGAAGTGTCCAGTAATGTTGCAAATGGGGATGTATTTATTGTAAAAACAACTGAAAGTGCTATTGCATTGATTTGTATAACTGAAAAGGTTCCGGGGAGTACTGGTTCAATAAAAATCAAATTGGCAAAATAAAAAATATCAGAAAAATATCAGTTTAAGGGGGATTGGTTGTCCCCCTTTTTTTTTGAAACTTTTTGGTCGATTTATGTAAATGAAAAAATAGTATTATCTTCTCTGTCTGCTCAGCCAGTACAACCCTGCATTATAGATAATATTATGATTTCCGCTGAATATTTTCAGTATTACGTTAGCAGATTTTTTATTGTACAGACATTCAAGACCTGCGTCGGTAAAAAGGCTGTCCGAAAAGGAGCTTTCAAGATGTGCCGGGAGTTTATTGTTTGTATTTATATAATCGATATCAGTTTCTGAAAAGAGATCGTTTTCAAAGGCAAGGTCGTTGAATGCGCGAATCGCCTGACCGGGTGGAACGAATTTGTCAGCAACAGCTGCTGCTATGTACACCTGAACATTTTTATTTTTCGCGTTTTTGAGATACATGCTTACACTTCTTTTCCTGCACTCTTTTTCTGCTTCAGTACCGGGGAGAGGCGGGCCGCCACAGGAATTTATGATATGTTTTGAATAGTTGTGTCTGGCATTTTTTATACTTTCATACCATTGTACAAGATCGTATACCGGAACCCAGGCAGCGGCACCTGCCCATATCTCCGGATATCGACCTGCCATCATCAGAGTTGCCATACCACCGCCCGAAAAACCGGTTATGTACACTCTTGATTCATCAATTTTGGCATTTTTTTTTGCATACTCAACAGCATCAAGAATATCCTGTATGGCGTATTGCGAAAGGGTGGAACCAGGGTTCGTGAAAGGGCCCCGGTAATCGGGGTGGATAAGAACCCAGTCATTTTGAACAGCCCAGATTCCGTAAGGAATGCTGTAGTGTTGCTGATAATCTTCACTCCAGCTGTGAAGTGCGCAAAGAAGCGGCTTTTTGCGGTTGGATTTCGAGTCATAAAAAAGTGCTGGTTGTTCTGTACTGTCTGCGCTTGATCGGATAAGAACTGTTTTTACTTCAGGTACATTTTCTTTCCACGCCTGATTTTTTGGTAACAGAAGTATTTCGGAGCGGGCCAGCCTTTCAAACGATTTATAAATTTGTCCTGTAATAAAACGGATCGTTTCCTTTTCTGGATCGGGATATTTCTTTTGTGAGAGAATGGTAACTGATAATACAATGCATATTATGACTGAATTCCTTGTTGTTTTCATGTACTGCACCCCTCTTATGGAACAATATGTTTCATTCCCGGAATAGTTTTTATAATAGTCGTAACAATCAGTGAAATTAAAAAAACTGTTGTGGCGAAAACAGGGATACCGGCAACAGGACTGATTGTCAATTCATCAAAGGAAAACCCCAAAATTCCTCTTTTAAGTACAGCAATAATAATAGCGTGCAGAAAATAGATACCAGGAACACATCTGGCTACTTTACCGACAAATGAATGCCGGTTTTCAAAACTGATTATCCATTGGGGAAGGCGGGAACATTTTATGATTAAAAAGATTGAAATAGCCATAAGTGAAACATTGAAACTGAAATATTCATAAAAAAACTGATCAAAATCACCATCGTTTTTGTAAACAGTTAAATACCAGGTACCTGAAGCTGTTATAAGAAAAGCAGATATGAATACCAGAACAAGACTTTTTTTGACAAATCGTTCTATGGAGATCTCCCGGATAAAATACCCGAGTATGAAATAACCTGAATAAACAAATAACTGACTTGGCATACTTGATTGAAAGTATGTTTGGGTATTATAGAAGTGGTTAAGAGTCGGAAAAACGGAAATTATGGAAAACCATAAAAACAGAAAATAAAACTGATTGTTGCGATTCGAACTTCTGATATAGGAACTTATGACAGGTGCAAAAAGATAAAGCTCCATCAAGACATAAATAAACCATAAATGATAATAAACCGGTTCTTTTATGAGTAATGGAAAAAACAAGGCTATATTCAGGTTTTCGTTATTTACATGGATACGCCATAAAAAATAGATACCGCTCCAGATTAA
>DATGNN010000172.1:0-2241 GCA_035306725.1 Chitinispirillaceae bacterium
TATCCAAAAACACTCCTGGTTGGAACTGATACTCTAAAGGTTGAGATGAAAATTCATTCTCAGTCAGGTACTCCACCTTTCAATTTTACAGTTTATTGTGGTGATGATATTATTTATCAGGGTGATGATAATAATCTTGAATGGGTTCCGACAGCGCAATATGCTGGTACGCATAATTTTCGGCTGATTGTGGAGGATAGTCTGGGGTCAACCGATATACTTGAGGTTTTACTTACAGTTGTTAAACCACCGGCAGCTTATGTAAATTGGGAAAAGACATCATTGAGTTTCGAAGAGGGTGAAAACATTGGAGTTATCCGGGCTGTTCTGAGTGATCCTGTAAACGATACCGTCAGGATTCCTTTTTCAATCGACTGGAGTGCATCACATGCCGGAGATTCTGATTTTAAATTTGAAGATACTGTTCTTGTGTTTGAGCCTGGCAGCAAAATTGCCAGTACTGAAATTTTAATCAGCGATGATGAAGATCTGGAAGGTGATGAGCTGTTTGTACTGTTTCTGACAGGTTCGGATAGTATTCATACCGGGCCAAGGCATATATTTACCGGAACTATCATTGATAACGACCAGATAAGTTTTTCCTTTTCAAACGAGCTGTCAAGCGGATCTGAAGGAGACGAAAGGGTGACAATACCGGTTGAATTATCAGAAGAAATAAACGAAACAGTAGTTTTATATTGCAGTATTGATCCATCGTCAACAGCCGGGCCGAATGATTTCTCAATGCCTGATTCAATCCGGTTTTCTCCGGGAGAGACTTTGAAAAATCTGGTGTTGACAGTTATTGACGATACAATACCGGAAGACAGCGAAACTGTAGTGATTCACCTCAAAGCAAAAGATAACGTTTTAATTCCTGGAGAAATTACTACTCATATTTACACCATAATATCTAATGAGAGAGAAGTTTATTTTGAAAATACAGTATATACAGGTACTGAAGACTGGTCTGGAAATCACCATGGACGAATATGTGTATCATCAAATATGTTTACATCCTTAGATGTTTATTTTGAGATCGACCATAACTCTTCAAGCGCAGACTCTGGCAAGGATTATTTAATGCATACCAATAACAAAGTCTCTTTTGGTGATCTATGGAATAACGAACAATGTAAGTCTATAGGATTTGAATTTTTAAATGATGACAGGATTGAGAATACTGAAAGGGTTGTTATCAAAATAACAGGCGTTTCTGATTATAAGAAAGCATATATAGGAAGAGATTCTATAATGACAATTTTCATTGAAGAACCAAATAGATAATGAAATTGGGTTTATGGAATCTTATTTGTTTTTTTAACAGTCGCTAAGGAATGGTAAAAGACTGTACTGTAATTTGACTATAATTAATATCCAAATAAATTTACGGGCTCCAAAGCCCGTAAATCAGAATTTTTAAAAAGTTCCGCAATTCCAGCCCCACATATTACCTTTGGCACTGGAAAACTCTATATAGATTCGTTCTCTGGGTATACCAAACTCCTTTTCACAAAAACTGCATAATGAATTGCTAAGACTGGTTGTTTGTGATTCACTCAAGCCTATGCTTTTACACTCTATAAACGCAAGCGGTTTATCACTACCTCCAAAAGTCATCGGCAGATTACATTCCAATGATGTCATAACATAGTTTTCCGGTTTACCGAGTATTTCGGCTGTGAATGATGAGAGCTTCTTTAAACTTTCCGATGATTCAATTATCTCTTTATTGGTCTGGATTTTTAAAAATGGCATTATAGACTCCTTTTGTGGCTAATTTTTATGTTCATAACTTTGTATGAGAGAGTTATGCAGTTATATAATAAAATGATCAAAATTTGGTAATAATTCAACATTTGTTTAAGAACTGCTACGAAAATGATAATCACACTATTTATTGTTTTCTGAGTCGTTTAGAGTTCTTTTTCAAAAAAAAATGCACAAATGTGACGGAGATCATATTTCAGAACCGGTTTTTGTATTATTTTAATTTTTAATGATCCCTCTGATTCAGGTTTTACCTCACCTGAACACTTTTTAAGATGTCGGGGGATTTGATTAATAATCAAAATAGCACACATAAGCAAAGGACATTAAGATGCTTCTTCGCCGCGATCAGGTTCCATTTCCCAATAACCCTGCCTGCAAACAGTGCGCGAACAAACCCTGCCATCTGCTTTTTGCCGGACCGGTATACCCCGGAAAGATTATTTTTGTTCACCGCTCAAAATTTGTACG
>DATGNN010000173.1:0-2700 GCA_035306725.1 Chitinispirillaceae bacterium
AAAATCACTAATACCAAAGAATTGTCATTGAAAATACCATCCGGGTGTTAAGCGCGCATTAAGCAGCGCTGTTCACCTGCAGACTCCCCCCCCTGCAAGCCACCATTCTACATAATTCTTTACACATCAAAATATCAAAAACAGCTGGTTTTAGTGTTTTTAAAATTGGTTTTATCTGGCAAAAAATATGGTTTTAAGAATAATTTAAACGGATAAAATTAAAGTTTTCTGCAAAAAAACAATGAGTTACCAAGGTCCGACCCGAATTTTCGACCGAATTTTCAAAATCCCAAAAAATCAGAATTTTCATTTACCACCTGAATCCAAAAATTATATTGCTTACACGCCGATGCAACTTACAGCATCGCGTTTCCTTTCCTGTAAATAACTGTTTTCCTGTTGTCTCCCAAAAACATCTACAAACCTAAAGGAGGTACTCTCATGCGGGTAGCAATTTTCTCATGGGAATCTCTTCACTCAATCAATATCGGCGGGCTTGGCGTTCACGTAACAGAGCTTGCCGCGGGTCTTGAAAGACGCAATCACGATATTCACGTTTTCACCCGTCGCAGAGATGGTCAGAGTCATTATGACTGGATCGATGGCGTTCATTATCACCGTATCGACCATGGAATCACCGACAATTTTGTACAATGCATGGACTGGATGTGTCAGGCTATGGCCCACCGCTTTCATGAAGTTACTTCACTTATCGGAAAATTTGAGCTGGTACATGCTCACGACTGGCTCACCGGGAACGTGCTTAAGTATATATCTGACGGTTTTGGTACACCTGGAGTACTGACAATGCATTCTACTGAATACGGCCGTGACGGGAATATTCTTTATGATGGTTTTGCCCAATGGATCAGGGATACCGAAGCTGCCGCCTGCAATCACGCGAAAGTGATTATCTCTGTCAGTGGTTTTCTGGCAGATGAACTCCAGCGTTTTTATGGTGTTCCCCACTGGAAAATCCACGTAGTACCAAACGGTGTGGGATATCATCATTTCAACGGTTACCTGGAACCAGGCCCTGTAAAAAACCGTTATGGTATCGACCCACTTGATCCCACCATCCTGGCTGCAGGACGCATAACCATACAGAAAGGCATGGATCTTTTAATTGAAGCGGTACCTATGGTACTTGGCTACTTCCCCTCTGCCAAGTTTATAATCTCCGGTGATGGTCCGGAAAAAGAAGCGGTAATGAACCGTGCCAATGAACTGGGAGTCGGCCATGCAGTCCGGTTCCTGGGCTCTTTGTCGAGGGGAGAATACACCGAGCTGATGCGCTCTGTTGACATACTGGCTCTACCCAGTCGCAACGAGCCTTTTGGACTGGTTGCACTTGAAGCATGGTCTGCAGGCAAGCCGGTAGTGGCAACTACTGCAGGTGGACCACGTGAATACGTGTGGCATGATGTAAATGGGTTTCTGGTTGATGCCAATCCAGGTGGTCTGGCCCACGGCATCGGTTCCCTTCTTGCAGACCATGACCACTGCAGGGCTCTTGGTCACAATGGCAGAGTTGCTGTAGAAGACCGATTCAACTGGAACAATGTTGCCAGTTATACAGAAGGGGTTTATCACGCTGCGTTGAACTGATCAATTTTGTAAAAATGCCTGTTTCCGTCTTATCTTTTAGAATAAAACTTATTCTATAGGGGAAACAGGCATATCATCTTACCACAAAAACTAGTTAAACCTGAAAATAGTGGAAAAATAGTACTGTTGCAAACCCTGACAATTTATTGCTGATGTAAGGTAGTTTCCCTTTTTTTTTGCCATAGCTTCAAATATTTCAGGTGAACACCAAAAGCCGAAACTATTGCAAGAATCAATCCCTCGATGCCATCAAGAAATCCCTGCTGTATAAAGTACATTTTGATAAACTTGACTAAACCATGCCCGTATGCTGCCACCGGAGATGATTTTTTCCCTTTTTCTAAAAGTCTTTTTGCTCCCAATTCTGTATAATGGTTTATCTTGCTGATATGAGTTTTTATATCAGGATAGCTGTAATGCAGCAGATGCTCTTCGATTCTGCCTTTTCGACCACAAAGACATACCGCTTCATGAACAATTGCATTATTGAATGTTCCGTATTTTCTGTTAAACAACCGCAAAGGATAATCGTGATTCCAGCCGCACCAATTAATTTGCTTGCCAAGATAATATGTACACCGTTTTATACAATACCCTTCAAACAATTCCGGCTGCTCCAGAATCCTCCTGATTTTTTTCTGCAAATCGGAAGTCATCACCTCATCACAGTCGATTGAAAAGATCCAGTCGTATGATGCCTGTTCTACTGCAAATCGTTTTGCATTACCGAATCCAGTCCATTTAATTTCGAAAACCTTTACTCCGTATTGATGGCAGATTTCGACAGTATGATCTGTCGATCCTGTATCCACAACAATAATTTCATCCATCCATCCAACCGAATCAAGACATCGCGAAATTGTGTTTTGTTCATTTTTAGCAATACTTACACACGACACTTTTTCAGGCATAAGCAGCCTGCCTCCGATGTTAACAGAATTTCGATTATGAGAATATAAGATACTCCCCAATCGACAGCAACTTCTGTATCACTTAAACCTGAGAACAAACTGTTTCAACACACCTGTTTTTCAAGAATTTAACTAATTTAAATCCTTTGTGATTTTTTATTCCAAAAATAATATTTCCTGT
>DATGNN010000174.1:0-16527 GCA_035306725.1 Chitinispirillaceae bacterium
GGTAATTCTGTATTCATCTGATATTATTTCTCTAAAAAACAGTAAAATTGTATTAAATTTATCTGATTTTTTAAAAACAATTAAAATACGACTTGCCAATACAGCACAAAAGTACGCATATTCATATCAGGTTATGCTGCCCATTAATTATGTTAAAAACAGTTACCAGGATTTTTTTGTTTTTTATCCGGTTATTAATTGCATTCTGTCCTGAAAATATTCCTGGTTATAGTTTTGAATATTAAGCTGATTACAGATAAACCTACCAATCAGGAAAACGTAAATGCTTAAAACCCCTTTTACAATGTTATTTTCAGTATTAGTTTTACTTTTTTTTTCAAATACAGGTTTTTCAGAACAAAAAGTTCATGTATTACAAAAGCTGAATCTTACATCAAAGAAAACTGAAGACAGTACAATACTAATTACATCAGATAGTGCTGTTTTTCTCTCCCCCCCTTTTAAAAGGGTTTTCTCCGGAAGAGATTTAAAAGTTGAAATAGAACCTCAATGCAAAGTTGATTCCTTAAAACTTACAGCTCTACATTCGGGTAAAATTACCGACTCACTTGGTACTTTTCATGCACCTCCCTATTGTGCGACCTGGAAATATGATACCATACCCGACCAGGACCAGTTACACCTACAGTTCGGGTATGTTCTTTTTCATCCCTCTGGAAAAAAAATTATCTGTCCACCAATGCCGAACCGTTGGGTCATAGACAGGGACCAAAAAACAAGTCGTAAAAAATATCAAATTAAACAGATTTTAAATCCTGCAAAAATCGAAATTGACGGCCAGCTTACTGAGTGGGAAAAAGTTCCCGGAATTTATATCGGCTCCAAAGGCATACTTAAGATGCAATGGACAAATTACCATTTTTTTGTAGGTGCGCATGTTTTTGATACCACAATTAGTTATGCCGACTTTCTGGAATTACACTTCGACCTTAACCGGGAAAGAAAATCGTTTTCCGATATCAACCAAAGGAGTATCCGGTTTGGACCACAAACCCGCAGTACAACCTTTGCAATGAACCTTTCTGATTCCAGCTTTATGCCAGACGACAGCATAAACGTATTGTTGAATAATGAAATGAAGTGGAGAAGAAATATTGTAAAAGATGGGTACATTATTGAAGCATCTATACCGGTTACTCTTCTGTCTGAAATGGGATATTTGAACCCTAATTTTGGTTTCGATGTCAGCATTATGGATAATGATGAAAAAAACAAGTCGAAACATTATGTCAGCTGGTCGGGCTCTGCCATAGAATTTAACCGATATAATCCAAGTCAGTGGGGTACTGCAGTTTTAAAGCAGACTATGTTTCCTCTTAAACTCATATTGACGATTTCCGGGATGATTATTTTGGTAACAGGTTTGATATTGACTATAATCATTTCAAAACACAACCTTCAGGCAAAAAAACGAGAATCCGCCCAAAAGAAAGAGTACTCTGAATTTTTTAAAACGATTCTGGATGCTGTTCAAAAAAGGATCACTGACCCCTCACTATCGCTCCAGAAGATTGCATCAATCCTCAAAACCAAACCGGATACAATTACAGACACTTTTCTCAAGGAGATGGAATGTAGATTTGAACATTACATCAAATTCCAGAGAATTCAAAAAGCAAAAGAGATGCTGCGGTCTTCCGAAATGAGTTTTGAAGAGATTGCAGAAAAAGCAGGTTTTGAATCAGTAAAGATACTTAACAAATCGTTCGAATCCATTACTCATACAACACCGGAATTGTTCCGTGAAAGAATCCTTGAAGCCGCCAGGGAGGCAGAGGAGGATGAAGATGAATGATAAATACCAGGTGTACCAGCACCTTTGCGAATAAATACTGTTAACCTTACCATTCATTCCAAATAAAAAACAGATTTAAGTAAAAGTGAAGAATTTTCTACTCCGCATAAGTGTGAAATCTTATTTTGCTTAAAGAAATAACTGGCATTTCATAATAAAATATACAACCTTAAAAGGAAAACCAATGTACAGAAAACTCTTCTATTTCAGCACCAATCTCGGTATTCTGGGAAGGTTGGCTTCTGTTGCAAGCAAGGGCATGATGAGCAAAATTAATGAATCCGACAAAGTTTTCTTGGTTGACAGCAATTGTGACTCATGCGGAATCTGCAGTAAAGTTTGTCCGGTTGGAAATATAAAAATTATTGATGGGAAGCCACAATGGCAGCATAGATGTGAATCCTGCCTTGCCTGTTTTCACTGGTGCCCGAAGGCATCTATTCAGATAGGTAAAAAAACTGCATCAAGAAACAGGTATCATCACCCAAAAATCACACTTGAAGATATCGTGCCACAAACAAAAACTGAATTGGTAAAATAGTTTCAACCTGAAGAATAAGATTAATTGAATAACAACCTGCGTGGGCTATCTGTTATTTAATTTCTGAAAGGTATTTTTTTGATCTTTGTGCATATTCACTGGATGGATAACGATCGATCAATTCCTGTAATGCTTTCCTGGCTTTTTGTGGTTGATTCATTTTCAGATATGACAATCCTATTTTAAACTGAGCATCATCACTTTTCGAAGACTTATTGAACGAAAAAATCCGGTTGAAAGATGCTATTGCAGCAGAAAAATCCCCTTTGGAATAGTAGCTTTCACCAATCCAGAAATTTGAATTGTCGGCGTATTTACCCGATGGATACTGATTTAAGAGGTCAGCAAAAATTTCAATCGCTCTGTCGTAATTTCCTCTATTAAAAACTCTGAGACCATTTTGATATATTTCATATTCGGGGGAAGTTATTAAAGAAGCAGCTGATGCGGGTGAAAAGGTAGCTGTTTTTGAAGGTCCTTTTTTATTTTTAGCATTACTTCGAACACTGTTTCCTTCAAGCGTTTTAACGAAAGCATGAAGATCTTTATAGGCTTCAATCAATAATGAAATCCTGTTTTCAAGCTCCTCAATTTTTGCAGATGAAATATTTGAAACCTCTTCTGAAAGGACGATCATTCTGTTTTCCAATTCAGTCACTTTAGCAGATAACAGATCTACTTCCAGTTTTGCCTCCTGAGCAAGCTTCAGTGCCTCATCGGTACTCTCTTTAACTGCTACCACATCAATTTGAGGTAAAATTATATCATCTTCCATATGCCGAATAGAACCGGCACATCCGATAAATAGAAAATTTGCACAAAAAAGATACAGGTACTTTTGATATTTATTCATAACCAATTCCCAAAAACAACTCTGTTTGAAGTTATTATACATTGAAAGGACTATATGGTCAACTTCACATATTTTTTTTACAAGCTTTACCATGTTGCTGTATATTAAACCCATTGTTATTTTTCTGCATAACCATTAATGGATCAAAAACAATGAAACTATTCTGTAAAATTCATATTTCAGCACTGTTGTTCTTTGCTGTATTTTTTCATTTAACATGCATTTACGACCCGCAAAGAGAACCTGAAAATTCAATAAGTATCCAACTCTTTGTAGATGGAAACGGTTCTGTTAAAGGTTTACCTTCAGATACCACACTTGCAGTTAACAGCACTGTTTCAATTACTGCAATTGCAGACAGCGGTAATATGTTCATTGGTTGGGATATGGGGAAATTATTAACAGATAACCCTCTTGAGATGAAATTTTCACGGAATGTGGTTATAACAGCCCGTTTTGCTCCAAAACCTCAAGATCTGGTTTTTATTGAATCCAAAAACAGACTCTTCAATATGGGATCGTCTGATCCATCAGCACAGGAAACAGAAATCCCCGTTCACCCTGTTAAATTTACTTATAACTTTTTTATCGGGGCCCATGAAGTAACACAGAAAGAATTTAAGTCAACCGTTTCCCATCTGGCACCAGCTTATGCCCAGACAGACCAGGGTGACAACTATCCTGTAACCAACATTACATGGTATGATGCAGTGTTGTACTGCAATGAACTAAGTAAAAAGCATGGATATGATACTGTTTACTCTTACTCTTCAGCATGCCTTACAGAAGGCGAATGCTCGTTTATACTTGAAAATCTGGCAATTCATTACGATCGTTTTGGTTATCGCCTTCCAACAGAAGCCGAATGGGAGTATGCGTGCAGAGCAGGATCAGATAATCAATATTACTGGAGCAATAACAATGATACAGCCATCATAAACCAATACGCATGGTATTCTCTTAATTCAGACGAAAAAGCTCACCCTGTTGGCCAGAAAAAACCAAACTCATTTCTTCTCCATGATATGTGTGGTAATGCAGCAGAGTGGGTTAATGACTGGCTCGACAAATATCCAGACACCCTGCTGCACGACCCTGTCGGACCGACTCATCTGAACTGGGAACAGTTTGAATCCTCTTACGAACGCCCTGTTCGCGGCGGTTCCTGGCGCCTTAACCGATTTTACTTACGATCAAGTACAAGAAAAGGGCCATATGAAACAAATGCATTTAATCGTCACATTGATATCGGTTTTAGAGTTGCGATGGGTGTTTTTAAGGCCACATCTTTCAAACCGTCAGTTTCCAAACCGGATTCAATTGAGTTTAAACTACATGTAAACAAAAAAGATATTATTGACTTTATTGGAACAGAAAAAATCAAAATAGCATTTGTTTCCTCGCATAACCGAATCAGACAACTCAACACAATCGATTTTACAGAAAGCGGTATTGAAATTCAAAGCTGCGGTAATGATGAATCGGTTTACTCACCGATGATCTCTCCTGATGGGAATTTTATCGCATACAGCTCAAAAGGTGAAGGCTTTTCGGGTAATGGTACTACTACCATTCGGTTTTTCGAAAACAGTGATTCTTCTTCAAGTAATATTGATAATGCATTTATTCCACGCTGGTGGGTATCTCCTGAAACCCCTGATACATTTCTGATATACAGTAATGGTGCATCTTTGAATGATAAAAATAAATGGTATACCGAAAAAACTTTTCGCCACAAGATAAGTAATGGCAAACCAGTTGGATCTGCAGAAATACTTACATCTAGCGGTTCTTATCATGGGGGGCTCAGTACCGACGGGCGTTTCCTTGCAACAGCATACCCTACAGCCAGAATGATAGATCTGGCAATCAACGATACCAATATTTTTATCTTTACACCACCTTTTAATGGAAGAGATGATGTACCACAAATCTGTAATCTTTCTATTTCACCTTCACAGTATAACACTGATGAAATCATGTTTGTCGATTTCGGATATCCAAAAGTCAGTTCACTTCTTGGAAGATCATACGATTTCCATTCTGTAATATTTATATGTAATACAAGTCTTTTTAGTTATGATATGGTTTCCAGATGGTATATATGTCCTGAGAGTTATTTACAGTGGGATGGAGTTGAATGGTCCAATTATCCGGATTTTGCAATTGCAGTGGCAAAAACAACTGATTTTACAAAAGATGCAGTTTTCATAATCAACTGCAGCGATTCATCTTATCTGAAAATAGGTGAAGGAACAAATCTTCAGGAAGTCAGCCTATGGATAGATCCATTAGAAATTTCTGAAGGTGAAGATCCTTACAAGGCATTTGGAAAGTATGATATTCCGGTACAAACTTTTGGTCAGGACTACCAGGCCAAGAAACTGCGGTTATTCTGGAAACACCGTGAGGATATTGAATGTGCTGTTGTGGGCAGCTCTCCTGCTTATTTCGGCTTTGACCCCTCGTGCATCTCCTTGCCTGCACTAAACATGGCTCATTGTGGTGCAAATGTAACTACAGCAATGGTTATAGCGAAAAACTATGTTCTTGAACATGCTACAAAATTGAAGGTACTGATTCTGGAACTTATTACATTTGCATTTAATAGTGATGGGTACAAATCTGTGCCACACCTTACAGGCCTGAAGGAAAGTCAGGGATATATTCTTGATCATAAGCACGATTTTTACAAAAATGGTATTCCAGAAATAATAAAACAAAAAGCAGAAAATTTCGGTCCAAAGCAATGGATCGGTCTTGATTCTACGGGATTTTATTTTGACAAATATGATGGAACAGGCTGGGGAGAACCCCGTATCGACAGAGGCGATTTCAATCTGGGTGATTCGATTGTCCAATATAACCTTTCATTATTCAAGGAAGTTGTTGATATTGCTACAGCAAGGGATATATTCGTTATTACAGTCAATTTCCCTCAGAATCCAGGTTACAAAGACACAGAAATGATTGGCCTTTTAGGTCCCAGTCACCAGACATACAACCAGATTGCAGCTATTATGGACTCTATACAAAGCAGCAATGACAATTTTTATTTTTATGATGCAGCAAACGGCGGCAATCATGATTATACTGATGATGAAGCAATGGATAGAAACCACCTTAATCATAAAGGCGGCAGAAAAATCGCTTCCAGAGTTGACAGTATTATTCATGAAATTCTTATAGAACCTTAAATACCCTAAATAGACTGAATCTGCATCGATATCGGTATCGTTTCTTCCATAAACGTCAGTTATCAAGCTGTCCTTACAAATTCGAAATATTAATCCAGAAAATGATACAGAACCAAAGAAATCTGGAGATAAGGGAAAAACAACCAAATAAAAATCAGTTGTTCTTCCCGGTCGGTACCGTTGTACTAATCGTTACTGTTTAAGTCTTTAACTTGTTCAGTAATCATGTTGTTATTCAACTGAAAATTTCATTTTTTATCCATCCGGAGCTCTTTTTTGATCAATTTTGATGAAAAAACAGATCCGGTTCTTAAGCTTTATTGAGGTGCAGTTTCACTGCTGAGAAACTCAGCATACGGAATCGTTACGATTGGGATCAACTTCTGACCTGAATAGTAACGATTCCTTCACGCGATCTGCTTCGCGGATATTGATATTAAGAATCCAGAACGCTTAATATGCAGGTATAGGATAACGAACGATTACGACAACGACAACAACGATTGTAGTTTTTTTTTAATTCACCATTCATAATTCACCATTTTCTTATGACCTTCACAGCCATAAAAACCTTTCTGCGATAGTGCCGCTCTCGCAGCTCATAGTAAATTAATCGTCTCCATTCAGGTCTGATTTATATGATATCTTGAAACAGCAAAGAAAAGGACGTATATTCCTATACAGGGATTTTAGATTCGTGAACACTTCGCTATCGGATAAGTTCCCCCAAAGAATTAATTCAGCCAATACAAAATTATGATTTTATATCGATATATTATCAAGGAACATATTTTTCCATTCCTTGTTTCCCTCAGTGTTATTGTATTTCTTTTTGTGATGCAGCAGGCTGTTTTTCTGCTGGACAAAATAATCTCAAAAGGAATTGATCCGTTAGTTATTCTGGAAGTATTTCTGATCCAGTTGGGCTGGATTATCGCGCTTGCTGTTCCTATGGCCATTCTTACATCAACACTTATAACTTTCGGGAGAATGGCAGGTGATAATGAGATAACTTCAATAAAAGCTTCAGGCCAGAGTCTTCTTTCGCTTCTTGTACCGGTTCTTTCTGCATCAACAGTACTTGCAGTTCTTCTGGTATATTTCAACAACGAAATTCTTCCCGATGCAAACCACAGAACAGCAAATCTTCTTTCTGATATTTCCAGGACACGACCTGCAGCATTTATAGAACCTGGTGTACTGATCCGTGATTTTACAGGATATACAATTTATACCGAAGAGGTGAATCCGGTAAGTGGCGAAATGAACGGAATAAAAATTTATTCTGATTCACCAGACCAGGATCCATCCATAACAGTTGCGGATAGTGGAATGATCAGGATGACCCCCGATCAGCAATTTCTTGAATTAACTTTGTTTGATGGCGAGACACACAGTGTATCAAGTAATAATAAAGAAGAGTACTTTACCGGTAAATTTGAAAAACAGATTATCTGCATAAAGAATGTTGAATCCGGGCTTCAGCGAACCAGTTCAGATTATCGAAGCGATCGAGAAAAAAGCTCATCCGAAATGCTGGCTGATATCAGGAATCTTGAAGAGTCAAATGACAAGATTATTGCTGACTTTAACAGAACCATTGATTCTCTTAAAGAGTATATTCAGCAACTGGACTCAGCAAGTAAAAATTCGGACCACATAAACAAATCAAATGAGGATTCTCTGTCACTGGGCACCTGGATAGCAGCAATAGATTCTTCAGGAAAGAAACATTCTGTCAACTTACGCCGCAAAGGTGATTATCTTGAACAGATTCTTCGAAGGATCAGATCAAACAACATGATGATCAGTCAATATCTGGTTGAAGTGCACAAGAAATATTCGATTCCTTTTGCCTGTATTATCTTTGTTCTTATTGGAGCTCCTCTTGGCATTATGGCACGCAAGGGTGGATACGCTGTTGGCGCATCATACAGCATTTTCTTTTTTATCATAAACTGGGCCTTTCTTATAGCTGGTGAATCACTTGCCGACAAGATGATAATAAGTCCGGTTGTAGCGATGTGGTCTGGTAATGTCCTGATCGGATTATGTGGAATTGTCCTGATTATCATGATGCTTCGTGAGACTACAATACGTTTCGACTCCATCATTTCTTTATGGCGCAATACTGTTAACAAAGAAAAAAGTATTGTTAAAAAAATGTCGGGAAGTTTCCTGTTCAAAATACCCAGGATTATTTTTTGGACGCCCCGATTGATCAGCCGGTTATTTATCGGACGACTGCCTACTTACCTTATAGGAATTTTTCTGGGGTTTTCAGCAGGACTTATGATTGCAATAATAGTGATCTTCATAGTAATTGACTATGTAAGCAATCTTAAAAAATTTCAGGGGGTTCTGTTCTCTGATGTTCTGCTTTATTACTGGTATTACCTTCCCTGGATAATCCAGATAATGATACCGATTGTTTTGCTTCTGGCATCCATGTTTTCGCTTGGAAGACTGGCAAAAAACAGTGAACTTATAGCAATGAAAGCTTCCGGTATAAACATTCGCCAGTTGACATTTCCTCTCTTGTTTCTGGGATTGTTTTTAGCCGTGGGAACATTTTATGGGGGCGAATGGATTTTGCCAAACGCAAATCAGTTACGTAATGACCTGAGTCAAAACATGAAAAACCAGGTCAGGCCGGATCGTAATAAAAACAGTGCACGTGAATTCCGACGTGATTTTTACTATTTCGGAAATCCTCAAACTATATATTTTTTTAAAGAATTCAGCACAGCACCGGAAAACTTCCGCAATATCAATAGAGATATCTTTGATAATAACAGGATAACTCAACGCATACAGGCACAAGAAATGATTTACGACAGTACCGGATGGAGTTTCGTAAATGTTGTTGTACGTAATTTCACTGACAGTTCAACAGAAATATTGAATTTTGACACCCTTAAAGATACTATTTTAAGCATTGCACCAGTACAGATGGTCAAACGGATCAAACACAAATCTGAAATGAGTTACTGGGAATTGAGAAATCATATTGATGCAGCCAAAAAGAGGGGTGAAAAAGTTAACCAGCTTCTTGGCGAACTCGAATTTAAAATTGCTCTTCCATTTATGAATTTTATTGTAATACTTCTTGGAATAGCAATTACGGCAAGAACAGGCAGAAAAGGTGGTGCAGTGATGTTCGGGATAGGTCTTGCCTGTGTATTTTCTTACTGGATTATATCCAGATTCTGTCTTGTTTTTGCGCAAAACGGACATATGCCTACCCTTCTTGGTGCATGGATGGGAAATATTATTTTCTTTGTACTAGGGGTAACACTTTACACGAAAACAAGCCGTTGATATGACAAAAAAAATTCTGCTCGTAGACGATAATCACGACATCCTTGATCTGCTTGAGATGTATCTTTATAAAGAGTATGATGTGATTACTGCGATGAATGGTTTTGAAGGATTAAAGAAAACTGAAGAAGAATTGCCCGATCTGGTTATTACCGATATAATGATGCCGGTAATGGACGGTATCCGTTTTTTTAACAAGTTGAAAAGACAGGAAAAAACACGGGAAATACCTGTTATTGCAATTACATCTTTTGTCAAAAAAATTACCAGAAGAAGTTTGCTCAATATTGGTTTTAACGGAGTGCTCTCCAAACCACTTGAATATCAGGTCGTGATGGACACAGTTCATAAAGCCATATCGAAAAACGAACCGGATTCTTCATGCACAATAAAAAATTAACATCGCTTTGCTGTATTTGTCTGCTTCTTTCTTTTGGGTTCCAGTTTTTCAATCAACCTTACAGCATGATAAGTACTGGTATATTAACATTTTTTTTTATTCTTTTATTGGTTTCCCGGCGGCGACCGATTCACAAAACAGAATCTGCAGAACCTTTTTCATATCAGCCACAAACATCAAAAATCAAAACCCTTGATTATCAATCCCAAAAACATGTTAGTGAGGAAGTAGCAGAAGCACCGATTTCTGCTCTCGGGTCACAACATTGTCAGAATGAATGGAAGTTAATTGAAAAAGAGATCGATCAGATTCTGGATAACAGTATAAAAATTATTAGAAATCATATTGATGCACATACTGTTGCAATTTTTTTCCCGACTTCAGACGGAGGATATAAATTAAGGCGGTATTTTTCACAATGTGACTGCATAAATGAGAATGCTGTAATTTACCCTGGCGTTGGCATTATCGGCGGATTTTTTAAAGACGGTCTCCAGCAGGTAAATCTTCACGAAATAACAAACGACAGTGTAACCCTTTACTATTATCTTAATGATGCCGGGATAAGGTCCCTTATGGCCAGCCCGATTTCAGCGGATAATCTGGAACGCGGAACAATTATTGTCGACAGCACCTCCAGAGACTTTTTTACCAATGAAAACCATGCGTTTCTCAATACTGCTGCAGCTCTCCTTGGGCAGGCTGTTTACAATACATATCTCTATACTGAACATAAACTCGAACATATACGCCTCGCAGCAATGAGTAACATTGAAAAAGTTTTTTTCAGAGATCTTTCAATCGACACAATTCTGAATAAAATGGTGGAAGTAATTCCGTTTGCCATTCCTTGCGACAGATTAACTATAAGCATTAAATCCGAAAACGACAACAGCGCTACAATTCTCAGAACCTGGGGCTCAAACTGTGAAGCTTTTAATAATTTCAATTTCCCGCTCAATGATAAATATCTGATACCTCTTTTTTACTCTAAAAATATCTGTATCTACCGCAACTTTTCAAAAGATCACCATGAAACAAGATATTTTGAAGATGAACCAAAAGATACTCTGTTCAATTCATTTCTTGCAGTACCAATTGGAGTTGATAGCTGCAGAGGGATTCTTTTTATAGAATCGTTTAAACGGAATGCATTCAATGATTCATACAAGGATCTGATTAATCGTATTGCAATTTCTGCAGGACTTGCTATCGAAAAAATACTGATTTATGAAAAAGCAAAAGAGCTTGCTACGCATGATGGGCTTACCAGCCTGTACAATCATCGTGAGTTTCAACAGATTCTCCAGGATGAAATAACAAGATCTATCCGATACAAGGATCCATTATCTCTGGTCATCTGCGATATTGACTATTTCAAAAAAGTAAATGATACCTGGGGACATCAGTTTGGAGACAGTGTACTTAAAGGTGTAGCGTCATATCTTGATAGCAGCATACGCAACAATATTGATACTGCTTCACGTTATGGTGGTGAAGAGTTTGCGCTTATTCTGGTTAAAACCGATAAAAACGCTGCAATAGAAACAGTGGAAAGAATTCGGCAGGGAATCTCCAAAATGGAATTTAAAAGCCCTTCCGGTGAACAGGTGCACGTATCAATGAGTTTTGGAATCGCTGTGTATGGCCTTCATGCAAAAAGAATTGACGAACTGATAAAAAAGGCGGATAAAGCACTTTATAGAGCTAAAGAAAACGGAAGAAACAGAGTAGAGGTTTTTTAATACAGCGCAATTCGCGCCTGAGTTTCCCAAAACCCATAAGAACTGTCAAATAAAAAAACGACTCCTGTTTTATAAGGAATCGTTTGAATTTTAATCTTTTAACCCGCAACAGGTCTGACACAGGTTTAATTTTGCTATTTCAAGATAATCTGGTTTTTTATATCATAATTATTCGCACGTATAGTATAACCATTGCATTTTTTGATACCGGTAATCTTTCCCAAAAGGTTAAAATCTGAATACTTGTTTTTTGAAATCAGCTTTGGCCTGACCAGTGCTTGTGTTTTGAAATTCTGTTGAGGTTTAACCGAGGTTGAAAGATCAACGAATTCGATACTTTTTTCAGTCACATCAATATCAGGACTATATAGCTTGTAATACATGTTAAGAAATGCACGAGTCATAGCTTCACCTGTTGGGTCATACCAATCCGGTATCATATATATTGAATCATTCAGTTCAAAAGAAATTTTAATCTTTTCATCATTTTCAATATACTCACAACTGATAATATTGACCTTGTTATGTCCTTTAAACGCGATTACCAGAGCGGTATCAAAAAGTTCACTTTCAATATCCGGTAATTCTGGAACACCTTCTATAGGGCTGCTAAGTATAGTTTTTTCAGTTAATACTTCACTCCATTCTAAGATAATTCCATACACTCTAGTAATTATTGATGCCGCTTTATTATTAGTGGTGTACCCACCCAGTAATTCAAGCTGTATTTCCTGGGAAAAAGAATCACTCAAATGAATTGAACAGATTAAAGCTGTCATGATAATTTTATAAGTTAACTTTTTAAAGGTCATTATATACTCCCCTTGAATACTGAATCGTTTAAAAACATTCTAGTACCATAATATAAGAAAAATTTAATCAAAATGTAAAATAGAATTAACACAACGCTATCAGCCACGTAGTTAAAAACTACTTTGGGTATGGACAATATAGTGAGTATATTTCAATTAATTTAATTTAATGTAGAACTTATCTTCCACACCCGTTACTATCTTTATTAACCATTTTGTACAGTTGTACGATCTCCTCTGGCCACAATGTTTCATCAATAGTTTCAAGTATAAGAGGTATCTCTTCAAAACGGGGGTCATTCATTATGTAACTGAATGTTTCGAACCCCAGCTCACCTTTTCCTATACTCTGATGGCGATCCACTTTTGACCCTACTCCAGTTTTGGAGTCATTGAGATGTGCCCCCCTGAGATACTGGAATCCTATTATTGAATCCAGTTCTTTCATGGTTTTGCAGTAACTTTCAAAATCCCGAATATCATATCCTGCAGCATAGGTATGACATGTGTCAATACAGAAACCGATTCTGGATTTATCATTTACCTTATCGATTATACTGGCAATATGCTCAAACCGGTAGCCCACATTTGATCCTTGTCCCGCTGTATTTTCCAGAACTATTGTAACTCCTGATGTCTCATCAAGGGCACGATTTATTGATTGTGCGATATTATCCAGACACTGTTCTTCAGAAATCTGATTTAGATGACTGCCCGGATGGATATTAAGATAAATCAAACCCAGTTGGTTACATCGTTTCAATTCATCTACTAACGCATTGTAAGACTTCTGCCTTGCTTCTTTTTGAGGGTGACCGATATTAATAAGATAACTGTCATGAACCAAAGCATGTTCTGGAAGATATCCTTCAGATTCCATATTCGACCTGAACTGTTTTATAATATCAGAACTGATCGGTTTTGCTTCCCATCTCCGCTGATTTTTTGTAAAGAGCCCAAACGCAGTTGCACCCACAGACCTTGCATTAAGCGGAGCATTCTGGACTCCTCCTGTAATATGAACATGCGGACCAATTCTTTTCATTCTATCTCCTTATGTATACACTTTTAATTTTACCTGCTTTAAATGAGATAAAAAAACGGATCAGATATTTTGACAAAATAAATTCAATATTTATATCCTGTCTCTGTACCATAAAGCACACTCTGTTCACCTATTCTGTAATCATCCTCGTCTTTATTAACATAACAGGGGTCAACATTCATAAACGGGATATTGTGCTTAAGATAAATTGAATCTGCCTGCATGGCCTCATTGTTTCCAAAAAAGTTTGTACCTGATGTCGTAAAAAAACCTATTCCCACTACGGATGATTCCCGTCTGATACCAAATGATGTGTTATAGGTAATAAGCGAATTGGAAATTACTGAGGGTTTATTTGGCACTTCAAGTCGTATTCCACCCATTCCATTATCAGAAATTGTGACTTTATTTAAATTCAGTCCGGCAGATATTGTATTTATACCATAAGCTCTGTTGTGAACAACCAGAATATTTTCGGCACTTAAACTATGATCATTTTCCTCTCTGCTCTGAACACGAATTCCTGTGCCGCTGTTATGATAAATTTTGCAGTTTATCATTGTAACACTGCTTTCAATTATTTCCAGCCCGTAATCTCTGTTGTTTGTAAAAACACAGTTTTCAAAACGGATTCTACCAGACCCGGATTCAAGTTTAGCCCCGGCAGTCTGACTGCCCGAAAAGGTCAGATTGTGGAACTCAATATTCGTACTTGCGGAAATAAAAAAATCTGCCTGATCAAAAACGGTATTACCAAATGGAGAGCCTGTAATTACAATAGGTTCAGCGAGAGAATCACCCATATTGGTAAAACGCAGCTGAGCTACAATTGTAACGTTATCCAGATAAATGGTATCACCAGGAAGCAACTCCGGAAGAAGAGCTTCAAGAGTATCAGGATCTGAATGTAATTTATTACTGCAATATAACATTAGTCTGGAAATTGATCTGTTATAAGACCGTATAATTTCATTTTCTTCATGAACACTGCGATTGTACCCGGTTATTAGCAATTCATTGGTATCAGAAACTGTTCTATTGTAGTTTTCCAATTCATTAAACAGTGAATCCCACATATTTATGTTTGAACTGATAAAATCAAATACAGAATCAATAAAATACGAATCATAAATACCTTGTGGACTACACCTTTCGTTACCCGAAGCGATTAAAGATGCCACTCTCAAAGAATCAACCTTTATACTTTTTTTATAATTATCGATCTCGTTTATATCAGTAAACAGATTATAATATTGCAACGTGTCGATATATTTTTTAAAATCTATATCACAGCTATCACTGGAATCGTTGTGTTGTTCTATTGAGTCATTCAATAAGCGGATTGAATCTATGGAAAGGATCGCTTTATGGTTAAGATTCAAGATGGAATCATTATATTTCCTGATATTATCAAGGATACCCTCATAATCTTTTATAATGGCTCCATATCTTCTGATATTGAAGATACAGGAATCAATAACCGGATCAATCTGATCATGAAGCTCTTTACGAAACGAAGCCGGGCAACCATTAAGTGGATCCCAGGGATTATTTCTTTCGATACATTTGAGCAGGAACAGAAACAATACAATTGATAAAGATCTGAAAAACCAATACCTGTGCCCCATTCAAGCAAAATACAATGATTTTTTTAATACGGCAATTACCTGTTTTCAAAAGTGGAAAATATAGAGGTCATGTAAGTATATTATTCATTCAGATATTCAATATTATGGAAATTAATCGATTAAGTAATTATATCATATTTTCGTTGGGCTGTTTGCTGTTTTTATGTTTACACTCTTTTTCGAATACCTGTAAACCAAACAGTAAAACTCTCTATTTTTACTGTGATAAATCAGTTCATAACTCAACTGACTCTGGTTTTACAACCAGAATTTACAATCAGTTCCTTGAGCCTCTGGGTGAAATCGGATACTGCCTTGATTTTCTTGACCGCGAAATACTGTCAGATACTATAAATAAAAATGAAATGATACTGTATATTACCATGGAAAATGAATCTGATTATCATTTCGATATCAACGATTCCATTTCTTTCATGGTCATCAATCTCATCAGTATTGAAAACTGGAATTCCGGAAAAAGAAACAATTTATACAATCACCCTCTTATATCTTTATCATACGAACCTGAAGAGCTTTCAACATTTGAAACAGTATTAATCCGAAAAACTGTCGAAAACCTTCGAACTCAATATGTGTGTAATTTAAGAATCCACTCCAGCCCCCAGGGAGCTCTTATACAATCTGGATCGGGACTGGAAGGCGTTACTCCTCTGGAATGGGTTTTACCTGTAGGTGACATTTCAATTGAAGCATCTCTTGATGGCTATGAGCAAATCAGAAAAAAACTTGATATTAATGATCCGGGAATACATACAATTTTGCTTCAAATGAATAAACGTCAATTTTACAACTCTAAATTTATCTATCCTTCAATAGTATTTGGACTGGCTGCAATAACATGCTTTATTGCTGAAGGCCAGTACTACTCAAAATATACCAAACTCGGAAAAGATGATTACTATAACAATCCTGCAGAATTCAACAAAGTTTTTAAAAAAGCAAAAAACTGTGAACGTATCGCTATCGCATCAACAATCCTTTGCGGAATTTCATTCGGATTAACATTCATTTTTTGAATCTATTTTTTTACCCTGGCACATAAAATGCTACTCTCTTTTATAAGAGAGCAGAAAAACTCTTCCTCAATACAGAAAACCAAAAAAGCTTTACCTGAATCCGGGAGAAATTCATGAAATGGAAAGTTTCAT
>DATGNN010000175.1:0-25077 GCA_035306725.1 Chitinispirillaceae bacterium
AAAAAATTTATTGGTGGTTATAGCACAGGTGATACACCCGTTCCCATCCCGAACACGGAAGTTAAGACCTGTCGCGCCGATGGTACTGCGAGGGTGACTTCGTGGGAGAGTAGGTCGCTGCCAATATTATATTTAAAGCCTTCGTCATATTTTGACGAAGGCTTTTTTTATGATAGTCAACTGTTTACCCGGTTCTAATAAATTTATATCTACAAAATATTATGATTAAGCAAAATCATCTTATCGTATGATTGTCTTTCTCACGCCTACAACATCAATTTAATGTTATAGTTCTGTTTCTAATTTCGGATATTTTATAGCTACTGCTTGAGCCGTGTACACTCGGCGACCCTGATAATTTTTCATCTATTACAAAAATATATACACGAAACGTTCAAAAACTGGTATTCTATATTTGTTGTGAGTCAGGACACCTGTTTATGATCCTTATAATTATTTTCAATAAATATTATAATTATCAAAAAGATAAAAGGAAATGTATCCACAATGAGCTTTATATTGAAATCATACAAAAACACATATAAAATCAATTAGTTAAAGAAAAGGAAAAATTAAGCGGAAACTCCTAAAGGAGGAAATTAGATGAATCTGAGCGGAAGTAAAGCAGAAGTAAGCGATTACAATAAATTTAATACATCTCCAGTATTGGCAGAACAAGCTTTTTGCTGTCTTGAACTGGTCGCACAACTGGTAAAATCAGGTTTGTCATTCCAGTTTAAAGGTGGTAATTCCCTTCTGATAATTCTTGATAAACCAAAAAGATTTTCAATAGACGTGGATATAGCTACTGATGAAAATGTGGAAAGAATAGAAACTATTCTTCAGCAGATCGTAAACAAAGATAGCTTTTTCAAAAAATGGGAAAAGAGACAGCATAAAACCAAGCCATGGATACCATTGAAAAGTTATTATCTGTTTTATGATTCAAAAATCGGTAACAATTCTGATTCCTCAATAATGCTTGATGTGCAGTTGGGCCGAAGTCCGTACAGAACCGAGATGAAAAAGATAAAATGTGAAAAATTGTACGAAAGCGATTTGGAAGTTGAAGTACCATTACCTTCATCGATAATAGGAGACAAATTACTTACACTCGGACCATATACACTCGGTATTCCGGTAGGAAAAGGAAAAGGAGCACAAAGATTGAAACATGTTCATGACATAAGCAGACTGCTTAAAACAAAACCATCAATAATCGAAATCAGAAAAAGTTTCATTGCATGTCTCAATAACGAAAAATTGATACAAAAATGCTCTTTTGATGCGGAACAGGTTATAGAGGATACAATGAAATTATGCAGTTCAGTAATGCGTACAGAAAATGCTTTGGATGAAAAAACGAAAATTGTTCTCAAAGAAATAAATAATGGGATTAAACCATTTTCATCTCACCTTTTTAATCCTGATTATGGCTGGAAAGAGTTGCAAAATGATATGTCAAGTGTCGCTTTATGTTTAAGTGGCATCCAAAACAAAAAAATAACCGATTTTGATTTTAATAATGTATTGGAAGGAATGGGTGAAGGGAGTCCTTTATCGAAAGAGTTTAATACCAAAAGCAGCATGGCTGTTTTGAATTGGGAAATAGTACATAACTGGAGAAAAGGATTAAAATGAAAATTGATCCAAAAATCGATAATTTAAGATCGCTTGCAGAAAAAATAAAAAAGAAAACAGGTACCGAATTATTAAACGAATATGAGATACTCCTACTTGCTTCAGAAGAGATTGCGCGTACCTATACCTATAAAGAGAAAAAATATACAGAATAATAAAAATGCATAAATATTTGATTATTCTTCCAAATAATTTAGGTGATGTTATAACATCAATACCTGTACTCGAAGGATTGAAAAAAAAGGACCAAACCTCTGAGATTACATTTTTAGTGGAGAATGGGTTTGAAGCCGGAATAGAATGCAATCAATATTGTGACCGGTTGATAAGATTTGACAGGGAAAAAACAAGGGAATATATCAGAAGCGAATGGCAAAATGGAATAAGATATCTGGACCAATTCATTCAAGAGCTTAGACAGGAATCATTTGATATCATAATAAACCTTTCACAGAATACCTACATTTCCTATATCGTTTCACTTTTAAAAGGGGCCGAAAAAAGGGGAATGTATTTTTTGCCAGAAGGCAATTTTGCTGTTAATGATGAATGGAGTCTGTATTTATATGCTATTCCTTATGCAAGACAGTTTAATTGTTTACACGTTACAGATGTATACAAAAGAATTGCGGGTGTACAAAGTTTTGCAACAGAGAGTAAAATAATACTCCGGGAAGATGAAATAAAAAAAGCAAAAAAGTTTATTGAAGGAATTACTGCTAATTCAACTTTTAGGAAAGTCATATTTCAATGCGGTGCAGCATGGAGGGTAAAACGATGGCCTTCAGAGTATTTTGTAAATCTTGGGAGAAAACTTGTTGGTGACGGGTATTTTATCCTGATCACCGGAGCACCACAGGAGTTTGAATCAGCAAAGAAAATTCAGGAGGGAATAGGTGAAAACTGTGCTGTTACAACAGGTAAACTCAGTTTTCGTGAAACAGTTGCACTTCTGTTGTTCACAGAATGCTGTATAACGGCCGACACAGCTCTTATGCATGCTGCTTCAGCGCTTAATCGAAAAGTAATAGCTTTGTTCGGACCAACCAGTCCAATAGAAACCGGCCCATACGGATCCGGTCATACTGTTCTTGCAGGAAAATGCTCCGATCGACCCTGCTTCAATAAAAACTGTTCGTCAAACAGGTGCTTAAAAGGGATTCTTCCGGAAACCGTTTATTCATGTTTTCATAACCGGTTTCCAGATAACAGCGGGTGTGATATTTTCAAAACTGAATTATCGGATGGAATCTATAAACTTATACCTGCTGTTTCAAAAACAGAACAGTATTATAATGAAACCGGTGCTGTTGTATCAAGAAAATTTCTGGAATCCTGGATACCGGTTTCTTTTGATAATACTTCTAAACAGATCCGCTGTGAAGCAAATATTTATACAAAAGAAATCAGTAAGATGGAAAAAGAACTTGTAGAATATCTTTCGGATAACGATATTTCACACATACAACAGTATGAAAAAATACACGGTGGATTATCCGGATCTGATGGTATAACTGCATTCTGGAATGCCATACTAAACTTGAGGCTTAACAGTATCCCTGTATTGAAACCGTTAACTGGTATTAAAGAGAGCATAAAAATAATTGCAAAGACAGAAAATCAAATCAGACAATCTGTTGAAAACGAAATGCACACTCTGCAAAAGTGAAAACTGTGAATTTCTTTGTAAAGATAAACGTCGTTCTTTTCTGTATTGTAATGATTGTGGTCTGATCTTTGTCCCGCCATATGATCATGTAAATTTATCTGAAGAGAAACTCAGATATGATAAACACAATAATACGGTAAATAACAAAGGGTATGTAAAGTTTTTGGAGGAAGTCGTAAAAACAGTGGAAGAACATACAGAAAAAGATTCTCATATTCTGGATTTTGGATGCGGAAAAGCTGCTGTTTTGGTACATTTGTTGGAAAAAAGAGGTTACAGGTGTGTCGGGTATGATCCCTTTTACAAAACAGGTTGTGACCAGGTTAATTCAGGATTTGATATAGTAATATTGTGTGAAGTTATTGAACATCTGCGTGCACTTGATACTGAACTCGATTTCATAAAATCGCTTTTTAAACCCAGAAGTAAAGTTATAATAAGAACTCAGCTTTATAAAACCCCGGATTCAATCTCTAACTGGTGGTATGCCAGAGATATTACACATATTAACTTTTTTTCGAAAAAATCAATTGAACTTGTTGGTTTAAAAATCGGTTTGGAACTTGTTTCTGTCCGCAATGAAGATATTTTTATTTTTGCCTGATACTGAGATCTGTTTCAGATACTGTCTTTACAATAATATCATTTTCATTAACAGTTATATAATTGAACGAAACCGGTATAGCCGGGTTGAAACGGACCTCATTATCGGATGCCAAAATACGGAACTGACAAAACGGACTTGGAGCGCTTGAGTAAATAACACCGTCGTGGTTTATACAGGTCGGGTTGTGAATATGTCCATAGAAAACAGCACGGATATTTGCAGGTGAACAGTGTATGATCTCCAGAAACCGTTTGTTGTTCAGTAATGTCATTTCATTGTCCACCCACGGACAATCCAGTTGTAATGGCGGGAAATGGATAAAGACAATGATTTCGAAACTGGTGTTGTCAAGAATATGGTTGTAGAGTATATCACCGTCTTCTCTGGAAAAAATGCCATGATTGTCACCCTCTCCAGCGCCTTTAAGATTTAAAAATACAAACTGGTATTGGTTAACGGAAAACGAGTATAACAAATCAGAACTTTGAGAACAGTGAGATGCTTCTGTCTGAATCTTTTTTATAACATTTGAATTATCATGATTTCCTGTAATAAAGTAAACAGGGTAATCAACTGTTCGGAACAGCTTCCGGGCCAGTGATATTGCACTATTTTGGGGCCTGTTGACAATATCTCCGGTATGAACAACAAAATCGAAAGGTGAATTGAATACAGATATGAGTTTGAGCAGTTTGTTTGTACAGTTGAATGTATTTTTACCATAAAGGGTAAAATCTTTCGATTCACCAATATGGGTATCACTGATATGGATAAAACGAATTGTATTTGTTCCCATATTTAATTCGTACCTAAATAGAGACGATTAATTTACAGCTTGTCCCGCAGTGCGGGAATGAGCTGCATAGCGGCGTTAAGCAGAAAGGGTTTATGGCTGTGAAGGTCATATCTACCTGGTGATACGACCAGTTTTGGTCGTATAGTTAAGGAAGATCTGAACAGCATATTAACTGTTCAGTGAGCGCCTTTACCAGTAAATACAACCAGAAAAGTTCTCAGAAGAATTTTTACATCCAGAGAAACAGACATGTTCTCAAAGTAGTAAAGGTCATACATGACTTTCTGCTTTACATCTTCAATAGACGAATCATATTTATGTTTAACCTGAGCCCATCCTGTAATACCAGGTTTCATTTTGATTCTTCGAATATACCATGGGATTTCCTGTTTAAGCTGTTCAACAAAAAAGGGACGTTCCGGCCTGGGGCCAACAAGGCTCATTTCACCTTTTAACACATTTAGAAATTGAGGAATTTCATCAAGTCTTGTTTTCCTGATAAATTTCCCCAGTGGCGTGATTCGGGGATCGTTTTCGGCTGCCCATTGAGGACCGGAATATTTTTCTGCATCCTGATACATTGAGCGAAATTTATACATTGTAAAAATTCTGCCATTTTGTCCAACGCGGGTTTGTTTAAAAACTGCCGGACCCTTTGAAGTCAAACGGATAATTGCAGCCAGGATCAGCCATAGAGGTGCACCAATTGATAGAATCAAAAAAGACACAATCATATCCATCAATCGTTTTACCTGTGCTTCCCAGCCAGGCATGTGATCCTGCAAAAGGACCATCAATGGAATACCGAAGACCTGATGAGTTTTGAGATGACCGCTAATGACATCCATTAATGAAGGAACCATGTAGATGTTAACACTGATGTCTCCGCAGTATTCCAGAATTTTGAGAATTTCATTTGGAGATGCACTTACATGAGCGATTATCAAAGCGGCAGCTTTTTCCTGTTTGACAATTTGGGGGATGTGGGAATATTTGCCAAGAATTTTATAGCCTTCAAACTCTGAATTTCGTTTCCTGCCATCATCATCAATAAAACCGGATACCTTATATCCAAGTTGCGGATATTTGGATAAATCTTTTACAAGCCGTGCGCCTGATGAATTAGCACCAATTATTATTACATTACTAACTGCTATTCCACGTGAAAAGAGCAGAGTAAGAAATGTGTGTATTGTGAACCTGTTTATTGCTGCAAAAAACAGCATGCACCCGCCATAAGTGAACAGAACAGCAAATTTGGTTTTGGTAATCAACTGATGAAAGTCACCAGTGTGTGCAAAATCGATGATCTGTTGGGCACTGGTTACAAGAAAAAGAAAGAAAATACCGATAATAACTGTTCGGGTAACCACAAAAAGTTCATCAATTCGGGATTCTTTATACCAGTCTCTGTACAACCCGGTCAGGAAAAAGAGGATGACCCACATTATAGTCAGTGTCAGTGCCGGCGTACCAAAGTAAGTAAAGTCGATATATGGATCAAAAGCTTCAGGGAAAAGATTGGATTTATACCTTAGCCAGAAAGCCGAGAACAGGGCGATATTGACAGCAAGTATATCGAAACAAAATGTTAATAGTTTTTCTAATAAACGAATAACCATTTTAAGTTAACTTTTAATAAGTTTGTCAAAAAGCGAAGTGCCGGTCAAGATTTCCTGATTAATAACACTCTTTTCACAAAAGGCAAAAATCTCATCTTTAGTTATGCCGGTACCGCATATTGTATAAGGAACCGGATCGGATGAATGAGTTTTTAAAGAGACAGGAGTTGCATGGTCAGGTGCTATAAGAATACGTAAATTGTCACACTCTTTCTGAAATTTTAAAAACTCTCCTACAATATGATGATCGAATTCCTCTATAGCTGTTATTTTTTTCTGAAGAGAACCTTCGTGTGAAGTCTCGTCAGGTGCTTCTATATGTAAATAAACCAGGTCTTCATTTTTAAGGGCTTCAAATGCTGCATCGACTTTACCTCTGTAGTTTGTGTCAAGATAACCGGTGGCACCATCGACTATTCTTACCTGTAGTCCGGCGAGAATACCAAGTCCCCTGATTAAATCGACTGCAGATATAACAGAGCCGGTAATATTGTATCGCTCTTTCATTGTAGGCATGCTGACAGCATGTCCCTGCCCCCACAGCCATATATCTGTTGCAGGTTTTTTCCCGGCTGAAATACGTTGTTTGTTGATTTCAGAATGATTCAGAATCTCTTTAGCCTTGTGCATAATGGATATTATTGTTTCTTCCTGAGGACCTTTTGGCATGTACGAAGAAGTTTTTTTATCGGTTATATCATGAGGAGGTGTACAACTTAATCCATCAGGAAATCCCCCGATTATTAATATATGCCGGTATCCTACTCCACAATAGAATTTGATTTTATCACTTCCCAGGTTTTTTTGAAGTTCATCAATAAGTTTGCATGCATCCTGAGTTTCGATATGCCCTGCAGAATAATCTGCCATTATACCATTATCAATTGTAACCAGATTGCATCGGAAAGCCATATCCTGTTTTGAGAGTTTAATACCCATACTGATTGCTTCAATAGGTGCACGGCCGCTATAATAGTGAATCGGATCGTATCCCATTAGTGAGAGGTTGGCGACATCACTTCCAGGTGCAAATCCATTCGGGACAGTTGAAACCAGTCCTGACAATCCATTACGTGAAACAGAGTCCATATTTGGTGTGTTTGCATACTCGAGTGGCGTTTTATTATCTAATTCTGGAATCCCGTAATCTGCCATTCCATCACCAACGAGAATTGCATATTTATTTTTCATACATTCTGGCCTTTCGAACTTGCATGTAATGAATCTATTATGTATAGAACAGCCTTTTCCATATCACCGGGTTCTATTACCCTGTTGTGGTTGACAGGACGGTTGCGAAGGTTGTCGAGTGCGCGATGTACAGGCGTTGAAGATAATTCAGATATTTTCACGATTGACTCAAATTCGTCAACTGAATTGATATTTTCAATTCCCTTTAGCACATCACAACTGAATTTGTATGGACTTGCAGTGGATGCTACTACAGTATGGCAATCGGTGAAACCGAGCTGTTTACAGAGGGCTACACCAACAGACGTATGTGTATCCATGATATAACCAGTTTTATCATAAGTTTGTCTGATAGTTGAAAGTATCTGATTTTCGTCTATCCAGCCTGAAACCATGGTGGAATTAATGGTTTCTATTGTATTCTGATCAACAGTAAATTGACTGTTTTTATAAAGGGAATCATACCAGGAAAAAACCTTGTCTGAATCGTGTCCTGTGACTTCAAACAGGAAACGTTCGAGGTTTGAAGAGATAAGTATGTCCATTGATGGAGAAATTGTACGAAAGAATTCCCTATGGCTATTGTAGACACCAGAGGAGAAAAAATCAGACAGGACCCTGTTTTTGTTTGATGCACATATTAATTTGTTAATTGGTAATCCCATTTTTTTTGCATAGAATCCGGCGAGAATATTCCCAAAATTTCCTGTCGGTATACAGTAGTTGATTTTTTCTCCGATTTTTATTTTTCCGTTCTCCACCAAATCGATGTATGATTTGAAATAGTAGACAATTTGCGGACAAAGTCGTCCCCAGTTAATTGAGTTGGCAGAAGAAAATTCGAAGCCGTTATTTTGCAGCTTTTGTCTGAGTGCCACGTCTGAAAAAAGCTGTTTAACACCTGTCTGGCAGTCATCGAAATTACCTTTAACAGCAATGACATGCGTATTGTTGCCATCGGTTGTATCCATCTGGAGCTTTTGAATTTCACTGACACCCTGGTGGGGATAAAAAACGATTATTGAAATACCTTCACTGTTCTTGAACCCTTCGAGTGCGGCTTTTCCTGTGTCGCCTGATGTTGCTACGAGGATTATTGTATGTGATTTGTTGCCGCTCTTTTTTTTAGCTAACTGCAGGAAATTAGGCATGATTTGCAATGCAATATCCTTGAATGCAGCAGTAGGACCGTGCCATAATTCCATTATTGACATGTTCTGGTACAGATCTATTGTTTTGATTATGGAATTTGAATCAAAATTATTGGAATTATAAGCAGAATCAATACACCATTTAATTTCGTTATTTGTAAAATCTGAAAGGTAAGGTTTAAGTACCAGTTCTGCCAGTTCCTGATAGGAGCATTGGGTAGTATTGGCATAATCAACAACTGGAATCTTTTGCGGAACAAATAAACCGCTTTCCGGTACCATGCCCAGATTTATAGCCTGGGATGCTGTAACATGGTGATAATTTCCTCTTGTACTGATGTATAACATTCAATCTCCGTTATTATCTGAATTCGTTTTAATCTTCAATACGGATCATCTGTGTTTTTGCTTTTATAAAACCAGTTTTTTCAATTTCTGACAATGCTGTGCGGATACCTTTTTCTGATGCCTGATGTGTCAAAATAATTACTGGCACACTGTTATCAGAATACCCTTCTTTTTGAATTACTGAGGCGATAGAGATATTTTGTTTACCCAGGACAGACGAAATGGATGCCAGCACATATGGTTTGTCTTTGACTGTAAACCTCAGATAATACCTTGAAGTGATTTCGTTGATGGATTTCAGGTCTATCATGTTGGAGGTGCTGTAATGATCTGTTGGTATACGAATCTTGTTCCCGCCAATAATATTACGGGAAACATCCAGAACATCACTTATTACAGCCGATGCAGTTGGCATCTGGCCTGCACCTTTTCCATAAAGCAGGATCTGACCGACAGCATCTCCCTGCAACAAAACAGCATTATAAACATCAGAGACTGATGCAAGGATATGATCTGTATGCAGCATAGCCGGATTAACACGAACATCAAGTTCATTATCTTTACTGTTTTTATTTATGATACCGAGCAGTTTGATTGTATATCCCAACTCAGATGCAAACTCGATATCTTCTTTGCTGATTGAAGTAATGCCTTCAATATTAATCTGATTAAAAGGAACGTATCCTCCACTGATCAGGGAAGCCATGATAGCTATTTTATGACCGCTGTCACCACCACCAATATCAAGAGCCGGATCAGCTTCAGCGTAACCATTTTGCTGAGCTTGTTTAAGTACTGTATCAAAAGGAAGACCTTCGGCAGTCATGCGGGTAAGAATGTAATTGCATGTTCCATTAATAATTGTCTTTATTGAAAAAATATCGTTTCCAACCAGTCCTTCTCTTATTGATTTGATTACAGGCATCCCGCCGCCCACAGCAGCTTCGAAATAGAGTGAAACATTATTTTTTTCTGCACATTCAAAGATTTCGGGTCCATATTCAGCAATTAATGCTTTATTTGCAGTGATAACATGTTTTTTTCTTTCGAGTGCTTCAATTACCAGTTTCCTTGCAAATGTGGTCCCGCCAACCAGTTCTATAACCACATTGATGGACTCATCCTGCAAAACATCCTGCGCATCAGCACTGCAAATTGCATCGTCTGTGGGAAGTTCCTTAAGAAGTGATAATTGTTTATCTGCGATACGAGCAAGTCTGATTGGAAGTTTTAGTTTTTTTCTGAAAAAATCTTTACGCTTATGTAAGATTTTTACAACACCGCCTCCTACAGTTCCTGCACCTACAAGTCCGATGGAAATCTCTTCCATTATTAAAAATCCTTTCGCACAATCTGATATTTTTTTAGAATTCGAAATTAATATTTTTGTAAATATAACTGAACAGAACGCTTTCTAAAAGTCAGTTTCTCTGCTTTCCCTTTTTTCCTGAGATATCTCAATCACGTGTCGTAATGAGACTGCCTGGTTTATTAGCTGTTACAGGATACTCCATGCGTAAAAAGAGGGTTTTGTGCAGTTCATAACCTGCTGTTTATTTGGTTCAGGTTAAACATAAAATCCAGCAACCGCCTTTTTCAAATATATTTAAAACATTTTTACAGATTTAATCTGAAGAAAGTATGATATCATTCGGTTATGACTTTATTTATTCAAGTTCTTCAGATACTCAGAATACCATGTGTATCGTTATTGTGCATATTAAATTTTCGAAACAGGCCTGCCCGTTATGAGTGGTTTCAGCGAATTTTCGTTTAGTTTGGGTAATTTTCATTTTAAATTACCCGGTTTTATAAATAAAATACCTTTAATGTCAGGCTTTAATATTAACACCCTGCGAATAAGGTCTTTTGATGGTTCGCTGATTTATTTAGGACAGGTGAATAAATTTATTAAAGCAATTACCTTAGTATCAAAAATATCCTGTGCATTATTGAAACAGACCAGGGAGCAGTACTATTCTTCGTAAAATTTATGTTCGAATAGTGCTGCAATTGCATCAGCAGCTTCGTTTTCATCTTCACCCGAAGCTTTGATTACAACTTCCGAATTATAAGCTGCTGCAAGTATCATAACATTCATAATACTTTTAGCATCAGCAGAAGCTCCATCTTTTACTAAAATAATTTCTGATTTGAATTTTGTTGCAGTTTTGACAATCAATGATGCAGGTCGTGCATGGATGCCAAGTGTGTTACTTACGATAATACTTCGTTCAACCATAAATCTATTTTCTTTTTCTTCCGAATCCCAGTTTTATTCTGAGTTTAAGTGCATCATCCTGAACCTGGTTTACCAGAGTGTCAAGATTGTTAACTGTTTTTTTGATATCATAAAAGAACTGATCATCCTTAAGCAGCAATCCCACAGTGCCTTCACCGTTCCCAATATCATCAACTATATTCTGAACGGATAAAGCTAACGATTCAACACGTGATGCTAAAACGAGAGCATACGATGAGAGTGAGTCGCCATTTTGCACAATTGAACTTAAATGATCACTGTTTTTATCTAAAAGATTTTTAAGGTCTTCAGTGATTTCATTAATGTTTTTAAAACTTTTGTTGAGCATCGGCTCGTTCTTTTTGAGTAAAACCTGTACATTATCAGTAATGGTATCTAATCTGCCTACCAGGGAACCAAAAACTGAATAGAATGCCGAATCTCCAACAGTGTTTTCAAGTATTGATGAAACATTTGAAACAAGAGTCTGTACCTCTCCAAGTACAATACCAAGCATTCCCATTGCTTCGGCAATTCCGGTATCAAAATTTCCATTCAAAAAAGTTGTATCGTTATTGGAGGTCGGAGCTATTTTTGTTCCGTGTGCAGAGAGGTTAATTCCGACTCCCCGTTCGCCCATAAGTCCGATGTTTTGTATTGTTACAGAGCTGGAATCTGTGAGCGTAATTTTTTTATCCAGTTTTAAAATGACTGCTACTTTATTATCCCGAAGCAAAATATCCACAACTGAACCTTTGGATACGCCATTGACCATTACCGGATCACCAATCTGCAGTGTTCCTACGTTTGAAAACAGTGCTGCGTATGTTACCTGTTTTTGTGATAGGGATGTTTCTTTAAGCCACAGTACACCAGCAATAAGAATAACAAGAGATGCCAGAATGGATCCACCAACAATCAGATCCATATTGTTTTTCTTCACTCAGAACAGTCCTTTCTGTTCACTTATGATCCAGATATATCCTTTTTACAGGATATATCTGGATCATTGAGAAAAATTCGAAGATTAAGGTTTATGGTTTTTAATTTTTTGATTTAATTTTTTTAATTGTCGTTCAGTTTTTGCTAAAGCGCTGTCGATTGCTTTGCCTAAATTATCTGCTTTGGCAGTAGCAATAAGCTGACGTCCCTGTGTTGCCATTGAGATTTCAACAACTTTATCAACATGCTCACTATCCAGAACGACTCTGCATGAGGTAATTTTATCATAAAACCTTTCCATTTTCTTCAATTCGGCGGTGATATTATCCTGAAGTGCCTGAGATGCTTTATTGTGACGAGAGGTTATCTGAATCTCCATAGTCACCGTCTCCTTCCAAATGAGTTGAATAAAAACACACTATTCTTAGGTATATCTACCAAAGAACAATTTCCTCTTAAATCATATGGAAATATTAACATAATTTTCATTTAAAAGGTAGTATAGTTTATGTTCCTGAAATCTGATTATGTAACAATTCTGCTGCTCTGTATGAACTTCTCACATAAGGTCCTGAAAATACTGATTTAAATCCAATGTTTTTTGCCAACTGCTTAAAGTACTCAAATTTTTCGGGTTCAATAAATTTTACTACCGGTGTGTGTCCGGATGATGGCTGGAGGTATTGGCCAATGGTCAAAATTGTACATCCGTTTTGATGAAGATCTTTCATGACATCTGTTATCTGAGATTCATTTTCTCCAAACCCAACCATGAAGCCGCTTTTAACAACTAAACCTTTTGATGCTGCCCGGTTTAAAACAAACAAGGATCGTTTATAATCGGCTTGAGGACGAATCTTTGAATATAGCTCCGGAACCGTTTCGATATTATGATTAAAAACATCGGGACGGTTTGATAATACAGTATCAATAGCACTTGAATCCCCCAGAAAATCCGGTACAAGAAGTTCAACAGAAACAGATGGCATCTGTTTTCTAAGCAGGTTTACGATTTCTGCAAATACTCCCGCACCACCATCCTGAAGATCATCCCTTGTTACAGATGTAATGACTATATGACGAAGGTTCATGTTTTGTGCTGCATTTAAAAGTTTAACAGGCTCGGTTTTATCAAGCGGTTTCGGTGAGCCATGCGAAATATTGCAAAAAGAGCAGTTCCTGGTGCATATATTTCCCAGAATGAGGAATGTTGCAATTCCTTTTGAATAACATTCACCTCTGTTCGGACACTTTGCTTCCTGACATACTGTATGTAGTCCGGGGTTATGGACAAATTTTTTTACAACACTTTGTTTACCTGAATGTGCAATTTGGCGCTTAAGCCATGGGGGGAGTCTGCGTGGTTTTTGGGAAATTTCTTGTAGCATGAACTGCTTTCATTTCATTATGCGTTGCGTACGCGGTTGAAAAACCAGAATGATTTTGAATCTTTCCTTTAAATATACGTATGGAGAATCGATTTTGATATCGAAAAAAGGGGAAATTCCCCTTTTTTTCGATTATTCATATTTTTGTCGAAGTCGGGCAGGAAGTAGTTTCATCTGTTCGCGATACTTGGCAACTGTTCGTCTGGCAACAGGAAGGTTCTCTTTGGATAAAATATCAGAAATTTTCTGATCTGAAAGGGGTTTTTTAGGATTTTCAGTTTCGATTAGCTGACGAATGCGGTTTTTGATCCGTTCAGAAGAAATATCTGCTCCTTCAGCATCACGACCAACCGCTTCTGTGAAGAAATATTTCAGTTCAAATATTCCATGACGGGTTTGAACATATTTGTTGCTGGTTACTCTGCTTACAGTAGAAATATGCATATCTACCATATCTGCAACATCCTGCAATTTTAAAGGGTGCAGATTTGGCGGGCCTTTTTCAAAAAAATTGTTTTGTCTTTCGATTATTGCATACATCACCTTTAACATGGTTGTTTTACGTTGTTCAATTGAGCGGATAAACCATGTGGCACTGTTAAATTTTTCCCTTATATATTTTTTAACATCCCGCTTTGCATTACTGCCTCTTTTAATCATGTTTGCATAAGATTTGTTGATATGCAGGGTCGGTACAGAACGATCGTTGAGCATAACTACAAAATTACCATCAATTTTTTCGACAATCAGGTCGGGAATAATAGTAGATGGTCTATCTGGATTGTACTGATATCCCGGTTTGGGATTAATAGTTTTCAGTACTTCCAAAGCATCCTGAATAACCCGGGGTTCAACTCCAAAAAATCGTGAAATTTCAGGTATTTTGAGTTTTTCGAAAAGTTCCCAGGTTTCAGTTACAACTTTCATTGCCAGAGTGTTATGCAAGCTTCTCGAACGTAATTGCAACAAAATGCATTCACGCAGATTTCTGGCTCCTACTCCTGGTGGTTCCATAGTCCACAGAGTATGAAGAGCTTCTTTAATTTCGAAAATATCGACTTTTATAAAATCAGCAATGTCTTCAAGTGGAACTCTCAAATAACCGTCAGTATCAAGGCTGCCTATCAGAAATTGAACAAGAAGTTTTAATTTATCAGGTAGTTTTTTTTCAGCAAGCTGGTTGGTTAAATGTTCTTCGAGTGTTTCCTGGTAAACCGGTGTAGGCTCATAACGCTCTTCATTACGATCTACTTCTTCATTGTATGAATATCCCAGATCAAAACCTTCTTCAAGATATTCTTCCCAATCTATAGAATCTTCATTTATATCCAGCTCATTTTCTTCTTCTTCTTTTTTTTCATCACTGGCAATTTCTTTTTCCTCAAGTTCCTGAACCTCCTCATTTTCCGCCTCGAGTTCATCACTTGCCTCAAGAACAGGGTTCATCTCGAGTTCGGTCTTGAGGAGTTGCTCCAGTTGAAGAGTGTTCACCTGAAGTAACTTCAGCGATTGTATCATCTGAAATGATAACTTTTGCTGAAGTTTAAGCGACATGTCAAGACCGAGATTCAAATTGGTATTCTCCTTTATAAAATTTCAAAACTGCTTTTTATTTATATCTATCACATTTCGTGCCGAATTTATAATTGTTGTAATAAAAACATTCAGAATAGTTTTCTTCTAAAAATCGATCCAAAAATGAGAAAAAGATTATTAATGATAATATAATGTTATCAGAAAAAGAGGAATACTTAATATAAAATAGTTTCGGTCCACACGAAACAGGTAATTTCAAAAATTATGCCAAATCTGTAATGGTTATTTAACTTTACCTTGTATAAAAAGGCTGCTTCAGGCATTTTTTCACATTTATGAACAACGCCCTGAACGAGAAGATTCTCATAAAATCGAGAAACGTTCCTGAATATGAAATAATCCATCTGTATCAGGCACTGCGACACAAATAAAGAAAGGAAGCGTATTAATCCAGGCGAAAATTCTTGCCCAGATAAATCCTGCGGGCTTCATCATTCTCTGCGAGCTCTTTTGCTGTTCCAGAGATTAAAATTCTGCCTTCTGTCATGATATATGCTCTATCGGTAATCCTCAAAGTTTCGCGCACGTTGTGATCTGTGATTAATACACCATAACCTTTTGTACGTAATTCATGTACAATACTTTGAATATCCTCTACTGCAATCGGATCCACTCCGGCAAATGGCTCATCAAGGAGAATAAAATCCGGTTTTATTGCCAAAGCTCTTGCGATTTCAACTCTCCTGCGTTCACCCCCGGAAAGCGTATAGCCAAGACTTTTTTCCAGATGGCCCACGTGGAGTTCTTCCAGCAATTCACGCATTCTTTTTTTTCGCTCTTTACTACCCATTTTCTGATGTTCAAGAATAGAAAGAATATTGTCCCGAACAGAAAGCTTTCTGAAAATTGATGCCTCCTGAGGAAGATAACCTATTCCCATTCTTGCCCGTTTGTACATTGGTTTTCGAGAGATGTTTTTTTTATCTAGATAAAGTTTTCCTTTATTAGGGCGAACAAGACCAACGATCATGTAAAAAGTTGTAGTTTTACCGGCGCCATTGGGTCCAAGAAGCCCTACAATTTCACCCTGGTTTACTGTAATTGAAGCATTATTTACTACAGTTCTTTTGCTGTAAACTTTTGTAAGCCCTTCAGTACGGATTTCCCGTAAAGGTTTATTCTCTTCTCCGGGCGTGTGTTTACTTTTTTCAGACGAATTTTCTGTATTTGTAGTCATATTAATTTACCCTAAAGATTTTGTGGGTAATAAACCCCGCGTGCACTTCCATCAAGTGTCAACTGTGATGCTTTTCCTTTATTGAAATAAACTGTTATGCTGTCACCACTTACTTCATTGGTCCCTTTATTATTATCCTCTTCAATATGATATGTGGATTTTGCATTTCCCCAGATCTTTAAATTATCAACATTGCTGTCTTGCGTAAAAGACAATAACATGGTTTTACCACTTGCTTCATTGATCCGATCCGGATAAGTCGAGATAAAATGTTTGCAGAGTGCTTTCCCAAATGCCCATATAGAATCAAGTTGACCCGAATCAGAAACAGAGAAAAACAACGAGTCTCCCCATATATGAGTGAATGTTGTATCGTTTTTTGAATCTGAAGTATCGATATAAATTCCATGGGAATTTCCTGTTATTGAGGCATTTTTCAATGATTCTTTACCAAATGTCAGATCAATGGAATCCCCTGTGATTTTATGTGATTTATAAGTAACAAACGGATCGGTTCGTAATGTGGCATAGTTTGAGTCTGTGTAATAGGATGCAAACATGCAACTGGAGAAAAGATCTCCTTTGGTGATCTTGACGCTGTCGGTTACTGTTGCACATTTTATGGAATCTATATAAGACATTTTTATACCACTGATTGTCAATGTTTCTGCTGCAGCTGTATCTACCCGGACAAGAAGCGGGTCGCCAGAAAGATAGAAAAGTCTTGACTCTACATAATATTGAGCGTTTTTTCCTGATAATTCAGTTTGTTCCAGAGTATCTTTGAAATGAAAGTTGCCTGATGCAGTAAGCAGGTTGTCTTTTTGAGTAAAATGCATCTTGTCACATTTGAGAATCTGTGAAGCTCTGAGAACCTTGATATTGTTCTGGAACCGGATTATCCCGTCATTTCGCCACCATGTCGCTTCATCAGACCGGATTGAAATATCATCGTAAGAAAAAATAACATTACCACTGAGAATGCTTATAAGCTCCCCATTGACAAACGTATTTTCATTGTGGTTTGCAGATTCCAGAATCAAAGTCAGTGAATCATTATCAGATTCTGAAGAGAACCCTGTGAAAAAAATTAAAAATATCCAGATTGTCAAAACTGATATGTTTTTAAAAAACTGGTTCATCTTTATTCTCAAGTCGTTGTTTAAAATCCGGAAATTTCCCGCTCACTTCGGATTTGAATGTAAAATGTGAAAAATCTTCAGTCGCATCAAGTCCTTTACCTCTGAGTATATCACCTTTTCTGGTTTCTATTTGTACATAAGTATCGGATTCTACCTTGCGTTTTTCTTTTGACCATCTAAGTCTCTGTGTCCTTACAATCATCCCTTCACTGTTTTTAATATAGACATTTCCCCATACAAAATAACTGTCCATGGAGCCGGATACAGATCCTGAATCAGCAAGAACCAATGTACGTACATCACCAAGCGAATCGTATAAAGTCAGACGAACCGGAACTACCATAATGCTGCCCGAATCAATTAGCGTTTTTTTCATCTGTTGAGCTTCAAGCTTCCACTGCATAAACTCTTTGTTATAAAAATACAATGTTGCATTGGCAAATTCCTGAAAAGGAGTTTGGATACCCTGTGATGAAACAGGGACCGAATTCTTATTGGAATTGCAGCCTGATAAACAGATGATAACTGTAGCTGGTATGATTAAAAAAGTTGTAATTCTGGTTTTCATTTTTTCAAATCCGGAACCGATTTTACTGGAGCCGCTTTACGGCGCCACCTCCGATGCATCCATACCCACTGATCCGGGCACCTTGTTATAGTGTTGCAAATAAGATCATTGGCTTTTTTCACATTTTCAAAAAGATCCGATTCAAAATCACCCGAATTAACCAGTTCGAGCTCATTAAGATATACATAATGACAGCTGTCTGGTTGCCTGAGGGTTGTTGATACAAATACAGGAATACCCATTTTCATTGCAAGCTTGACAGGTCCTGACGGAGTATGTGCGGGGTGATTCAAAAACGGGGCAAATATACCCTCTACATTTGTATCCTGGTCAATTAAAACGCCAAAAGTTTTACCCTCATTGAGAAATCGGATAATTTTTCTTGTGTTTTCTGACTTGTCCATATAGTCAATATTGATTCCACATCGTTTTTTACGTACAAGCTTTTCCAGGCGCGGATCGAACATCTTTCTTCCTATTGCAAAACTTTTAAAGCCGTGTATGGCAAAAAAGTGAAGCAGCATTTCAAAGCAGCCTGTATGAGCTGTTATGACAATCACACCTTTCCCCTTATTGTAAGCTTGAGCAAAAGAATCCAGAGGATCGTGCAATACTATTTTGTCAAAATCAGATCTGGACAGTTTTGCCAGATATATGGAATCAAAAAGGTTTTTGCCTAATTGAACATAAACGTTTCTGGCACACTGTTTAATTCGTTTTTTATCCCACTCCTTACCGTAAATAAATACAAGATGGTCTAGAGTGCGTTTTTTTTCACGGTCAGGAAAAATAAATGTCACTGCGCCAATAATCCCAAACAGTGCTGTACCTGTTTTTCGGGGCAGTTTTTGTGCCAGTGTATAAGCGACATTTGCACCAGCACATACCAGATTGTTTTTAAATCTTTGGCCCAAAGGCTTTTTTTTATTCAGTTTGAAATTGCTCCTCTAAGAAAATGCATGTTTAACCTGAATAGTAACGATTCCTTTACGCAATCTGCTTCGCAGACATTGGCAAAAGAATCAGATCCAGAACGTTTAATATTCATTCGTGCACGATTACGACAATGACAATTATTGTAGTTTTTTTTCTTCATTCACCATTCATAATTCACAATTCAACATTACCTATGACCTTCACAACCATAAAACCCATTCTGCGGTAATGTCACTGTCGCAGATCATCGTAAATTTATAATCTCCATTTAGGTTTAACTTTTTCCGGATTCAATACGGATCCCGGTTTTTAATCCTTCAACTTCTACAATTTCCATGTTTTCTGTATCGGATTCAAAAATCAGATCTGTTGCAAGGGTTTCATTGCTGACATAATCACGAAATTTTGCCAGCGCAGATTCGAGGGCATCATTACAAAAACAAAAAATCTTTATTCTGTCTGTAACATTGAGATTGCTGTTTTTTCTGATGTTCTGAATCCGGTTTATAAATTCCCGTGCCATTCCTTCCTCTTTAAGTTCTTCAGTAATAACCGTATCAAGGGCTACAGTCAATTCTCCTGAAGTTTCAACTTCGAAACCCTCTTTTTTGGAACGCCGTATCTCAATATCATCAAACCGTATCTCAACATCTTCAACCAGAACCGCCTTACCATTTTCCAGTTCCCTGATAGTCTCCTGAGTGAAATCATCAATTACTGAAGCTGCGGTTTTCATTCGCGGTCCGTATACTTTACCCAGTTTTTTATAATTGGGTTTTGCCGAGATCGTTACAACAACATCCTCTTCTGTATCGAACCTTACATTTTTAACATTCAGTTCTTCTTTTATGAGGTTTTCCATTTGTTGCAGCAGTTTCAGCTTGTCTTTATCACGAATGATAATCGTAAATTCACGAAGCGGCTGGCGTGTCTTGATAGTGAATCTTGACCGAAGAGCCCGCCCCATGGCAACCGCCTGACGAATCAACTGCATTTTTAATTCAAGATCAGGATCGTTATTCTGTGCTTTGGCCTGTGGATATGAAACAAGATGAACACTTTCAGGCGCATTCTTCAGCTTTCCGACAACCAGATTGCGATAAATTGCTTCTGTTAAAAACGGCAGAAAAGGAGCCGTCGTTTTGGAAAACTGTACAAGCACATAATAAAGTGTTCCATAAGCAAGCTCTTTGTCTTTATCATTTTCACTTTTCCAGAATCTCCGTCTGCTTCTGCGGATATACCAGTTGGTCAGATTGTCGATAAAATCCACAAGAAGCGGAACAACCTTGTAGAGGTTATACTGTTCCATTTCCTTGTTAACTGATGATATTGTGTGATTCAGCAGCGAAACAATCCACCTGTCCAGTTCTGTTCCTCCCGGAGGCGGATTTTCGTTTACTGGAGACCAGCTGTCAACATTGGCATAAGTAACAAAGAACGAGTAAGCGTTCCAGAAAGGCAGGAGAATTGCGCGCGACATCTCCATAACTCCCTTGTCGGAAAAACGCAGGTCTTCAGCCTTGACAGCAGGCGAATTGATAAGAAATAAACGCAGGGCGTCAGCTCCAAGACGGTTAAGAATATCTTCCGGAGGTGCATAGTTTTTCAGACGCTTTGAGAGTTTCTTACCGTCTTCAGAAAGAATGATCCCATTGACAATAACATTCCTGAATGCCGGCTTTTTAAAAAGAGCAGAAGCAAGTACTGTCAGAGTATAAAACCATCCCCTGGTCTGATCCAGTCCTTCAGCAATAAAATCAGCAGGAAAACTGGATTCAAAACGTTCACGGTTTTCAAAAGGATAATGCATCTGTGCATAAGGCATAGACCCCGATTCGAACCAGCAATCAAGCACTTCTGGCGTGCGCTGCATTGTATGCTTTCCACATGAAGGGCACCGGACAGACAGCTCATCTATGATATGTCTGTGAAGATCTACGGGGCTGATCGATACTTCTTCAAGTTTATCTGCCCACACTGTATCAACACCTGCGTTTTCGAGGCTTGAACGTGATCCGGATTTTAACTTGTTTTCAATTGCAGCTGCTGTTTCTGCATGAACTTTTTTGCCCGCTTCGATATCGCCGTTACCGGCAAGTTTGTGAAGTTCCTCAAGGCTTCCGGCACACTCTATATGGCCGCATTCACAGATCCACACAGGAATAGGAGTTCCCCAGTACCGGTTTCGGGAAATATTCCAGTCCGGTGCACTTTCAATGCCTTTACCGAATCGACCGTTCTGAAGATGTGAGGGGACCCAGTGGATCTGCTGGTTGTTATCGAGCATGTTTGATTTCAATGGTTCAATTTTCATGAACCACGTGGTGATTGCTTTGTAAATTAAAGCTGTATCACATCTGTAACAGAAAGGGTATCTGTGTGTAACAACCGATTTCCTGATCAGGCGTCCCATATCCTTAATGGCTTTTGTAATCTGCTCATCTGCATCATACACAACAGTTCCCTGCCATTGCGGAACTTCATCGGTAAATTTCCCTTCATCGTCAACCGGACAAACTATCGGCAGATCGAGGCGTTGTCCCACCTGAAAGTCGTCTTCACCAAATGCCGGAGCAATATGTACAATGCCTGTTCCATCTTCAGTGGAGACAAAATCGGCTGTAGTTACCCGAAAGAACCGTTCATCTTTATCTTTGAAATAATCGAAAAGAGGAACATATTTGATACCTTCAAGTTCTTTTCCGGTAATCTCTTCAAGGATGTTATATTCTGATGGATCTTTATAGTAAGCCCCGAGACGGTCTTTTGCGATAATATAAACAGAATCACCATCCTGAATCTTGACATACCGGATATCGGGACCGGCAGCCAGTACGACATTTGAAGGAAGAGTCCAGGGGGTTGTTGTCCAGACAAGTATTTTGGTGTTTTCGTCTCCGACAACCGGAAATGAAACTGTAATAGATGGTCCGGTGGTATCTTTATACCCCTCATTAACCTCGAAATTGGAAAGGGGCGTTGCGCACCTGGGGCAGTATGGCTGAACCCTGAAACCCTGATAGATGAGATTTTTTTCCCATATCTGTTTGAACACCCACCAGATACTTTCCATGTAAGATGGGTCCATGGTACGGTATTGATTAACAAAATCTACCCAGCGGCCCATTCTTGTTACGATTCGTTCCCATTGGCCGGTGTATCGAAGGACAATGGAACGGCAGGCTTCGTTGAATACATGAATTCCGATTTTTTCGATATCGCGCTTGCCGGAGACTTTGAATTCTTTTTCCATTTCGTTCTCAACAGGAAGTCCATGGCAATCCCATCCGAAACGTCTGTTTACATAGTTTCCGCGCATGGTCCAGTATCTTGGAATTATGTCTTTAAGAGTACCGGCCAGCAAATGTCCATAGTGTGGCAAGCCTGTTGCAAAAGGCGGCCCGTCATAAAAAACGAATGCCTTATTGTCGGCATTGGCTTCAAGAGAGTTTGCAAATGTATTGTCTTCTTTCCAGACACGTAAAATTTCCTCTTCGATTTGCGCAAAACGTACCTGGCTGCTAACAGGTGAGAATATTTCTTTTTTCATAAGACTTCGAGAACTTTCTTTATTAACTTAACCAGAACAGGTTCGGTTTTATTTGCTACAGCAATGATTTTTTTGATATCGGCTTTTTCCAGTGCGTCCGGCAGACATGAGTCAGTAACGACTGTTAACCCAAGTACTTCGATACCGGCATGCACTGCGGCAATTACTTCCGGAACAGTACTCATGCCAATTACATCTGCTCCAAGGGTTTTAAGCATCCTGTATTCTGCTTTTGTTTCCATTGATGGTCCGGTCATGGATGCGTATACACCCTGTTCGATCCTGATTTTGTTTTGAATTGCAATCTGCATAACCTGTTCAAGCAATTTTTGTGAATATGGTTCCGACATGTCAGGGAATCTTGGTCCTATACGGTCATCATTTGGCCCGATAAGCGGATTGTCGCCCAGAAGATTTATATGGTCTGTAATTGCCATGATTGTACCTGGAGGGAACAGGGGATTGATACCACCGGCAGCATTTGAGACAACAAGAGCTTTAACACCCAGGAATTTCATTACTCTAACAGGGAAAACGATCTGCTGCATTGTATAACCTTCATAGAAATGAAATCTTCCCTGCATGGCTATGACATTTTTCCCTGCCAGGGTTCCGGTGATAAGTTTCCCGGCATGTGCTTCAACAGTGGATACCGGAAAATGGGGGATTTCTTCGTATGGAATTACAGCATCTTTTTCGATTGAATCGGCGAGTCTGCCAAGACCGGTTCCAAGAATAATTCCAAAATCCGGTTTGATTTTAATATTTTTTTCAATAAAACTTCGTGCTTCCTGAATCATGTCGAATGCTGGTGTCATATTGAACCCTTCTTTAAAATGTGCACGTTTTTGTTAATCGTTATTTTCTAAAAGTTTTATGGCCTGATCCAGAGAAATGCCTGTAATGGCAACTGATTTATTTCTGGAATGTTCACCTTTAATAATCTGTATTGATGAACGGGATACATTCAGCCGCTTTGCAAGAAGCCGGACAAGATGCATGTTGGCTTTATTATCAACAGGCGGCGAAGTAACAGCAATTTCTATTACAGAATCTTTTATCGTTATTTTATCTTTTTTGGATCGTGGTTTCAGACGAATGTCTATTGTACAGGAATTCACCTTTTAAACATCCAATGAAGAAATATTGGGCTGGGGTGGCACCTCATCCATAGTTTCATCATCTGCGATTTCCATAACAGATCCACTATCCTCATCTGTACCCTGTTTCAGATCACCACTGATTACATCAAGAAGACCAAGCTGAGTAGTTAACATGGCTTTGAATCTGGCCAGAAAACTGTCTCTTTGATTTCGTAATGAAACCAGTTCGCTTTCAAGCGAGAGTACTCTTTGCCTGGATTCATCTTCATATCGCTCGGCTCTTATCATTGCGTCCTTGATAATGAGTTCTGCTTCTTTCTGCGCGTTCACCCGTGCTTCGTCGGTAGCTTTTTGCGCGGTAAGAAGAGTTTCATTAAGGACACGTTCTATTTTTATGTAACTATCAAGTCTTTGTTCAAGACTTTTGATCTGAGTAGCAAACTCATTATTCTGTTTTATGATTGTTTCGTATTCGGAAGCAACCATTTCCAGAAAACTGTTTACTGCATCAGGATCAAATCCTCTGAGTGTTCGTCGAAAAGGTTGTTTTCTGATATCTAACGGAGTAATTCGCATTTTTAACTCCTGGACTATATTGAAAAAAGTAACTGCACCAAAACCCGCTTAAGTATCTGAAGAAGAAAGAGTACAATAAGGGGCGAGAAATCGATGCCAATTCGTTCTGTTGGCAACAATCCCCGAAATGGTTGCAGTACAGGTTCTGTAAGCCGATAAATCCAGACAGCTACCGGATGATATGGATCGACTCTGATCCACGACATCAAAACCCGTATGATAAGAATAAATTCATATAATCTGAATAATAGTAGAATAAGTTGTATCATGTATAATTCCGGTTCCCGACAAGAAGTGATCCGATACGTACCATTGTAGCACCTTCTTCGATTGCCCATTCAAAATCGCCACTCATTCCCATGGAGAGTTCGATCTTTTCTGCAAGGTCAGAGCAGTTTTGAGACAGTTTTCGTAAAAGCGAAAATGCATTACGAGTAGCTTTTTCGTTTCCGCCCAGCGGCCCTATTGTCATCAGGCCGCAAAATTCCAAAGCCGGACTGGATACGATTCGTTCACAAATCATTCTGGTTTCATCCGGTTGGCATCCGGATTTTGAAGTTTCATTTGAAGTATTTACTTCAACCAGTGCCTTGATTTTTTCGGTTCCACTATGGTGTTGTTCTATTTTTTTAATCAGTCGTTCCCGGTCTATTGAGTGAATCCATTTTATGAAAGGGATCACATGTGAAACTTTATTTGTTTGCAGGTGTCCTATCATGTGAATTTCGAATTCGCCCTTTAGTTGTGGTACTTTTTGTTCGATTTCCTGAACGCGGTTTTCACCGATATCTTTAACACCGAGATCTATAAGAGCCTGAAGCGTTTCTGC
>DATGNN010000176.1:0-10110 GCA_035306725.1 Chitinispirillaceae bacterium
TGCAAATGGTGCTTCAAGGTCGATCCAGCAAGCCAGAATTTTGATCTCATTCTCTGAAAGATTGACACCTTTATGGCCTTCCAGAACATTTTTTATCATCCCGCTTTGTGTTGAACCGAATGACTTCGGAGGCATCTGTTCAGCCTGGGAGAAAATAGTAGCAAGACGAATAGCTTTATTTCCGTATGAACTGCTAACCCCTCTCATCAGGGACTTGTAGGATTTTGTCCAGTATTTTTTTGCACTATTATCGTATTCCATATCTCCACGCAAATCAAAACCGGATTGATGATTTGATCCGTGACAACTCACACAATGCTCATCAAGAATCGGTTGGACAAATTCTCCGAAATCAAATGGTTTGTCTTCAACCCCCAAAGGTTTTTCAAGTGGCTTGGCCTGGCCAGCCATTGCAATACCAGATGGTGGAATACCCTCACGTTTGTTTTCATGGCATCCGTAGCAGGAAAATGTTTCACCCGGCATAAGCGTAGCCCAACTGCGCATACTTGAAATACAACATCCATTTGAATCAAGCACCTGCAAATAAACAGGCCTTCTCGCCGGTACTTTGAATGCGGCAGAACCATCCTCATAAATTTTTGCTTCACCCAAAACCTCCTTTGCATCCCATGAACCACCATAAATAGCAACAGGGCAAAGAGTTGGAGCACTAAAGATAACTCCTCTTGGAGCAGAACCAGAAACCTGACCGAGTCCCTGAGATTGATCGCACGATCCCGCAACACGATAATTAAGTGCAATGACACGGATTGACTTGGCTACGCCACTTTCTTTATCAATGCCTTTCATGCCTTCACCATAATAGACATCCTGCATAGTAAAGATTCCCATGCTGTCGTTGTAATTTGCCTGTTCCACAATTGGAAATGGGTCAGATCCCCAGATATCTTTCCAGGGTGCAACCACAACAGGATGATGCAAAGACCCGTCTCCCCAGGCAAGAAGCTCCCTGCTGTTTCCATCAACATGCTTTAAATAGATCCTGTACTTTTTCGTGCTTATACCTCCAAAAATACTCTCCTGTCCTTCATCGCGATAGGAAACAAGATACCACTCTTCGTTAAGAGGATACGGGTACTCTGAATTCCTATACACACCTCCCATTGCCCAGGTGTCGTTTTTATCCAAGGTTTCTGTTTTACGCGGTGGGCTTACCATCGTGATATGTTCCACACCATTGGTATTCAAGGTATTATCAATCACGCAAACTTCACCCGCATAAGAACCATGGTGTCCACTTGCAATCGCGAAAAACTTGTTATTATTACCTGGAACAGGTCGGGCATGAATCAGGTTCATCGGCCATGTGGTCTGGTTTCCGAAAACCTCAGTCTGCTGGCAGCCATCTGGATTCATCCTGAATAATCCCATAATATTTGCGATATCTCGATCGTTATACTCCCAGCGACAGTAAAGAACAGTACCATTGCCACACAAAGCCGGACCACATGTATGTACCTGATCGAATCCGACCTGACGCATATATCTCCCGACGCTGTCCATAATGAACATGTTCGAAGTAGCCTGCCATCCACAATCAATCGTACCAAAACAGCGGGTGGAAGAAAACATAATATCACCATTGGGTAGATAACATGGTTCGAAATCAGCTACAGTCAAACCGGCAGGATTTTCAGTGAGTTGTTTGATTGATCCCGGATTATCAATTTCCATTTCATAAAGCCTGTATCCTGTACCCTTACGGTTCCCAGACATTGCAAAAACAACTTTTTTACCATCAAGAGAAATACAGGGATCCTTTACACACGCATCTCTTTTTGATAAAATTTCTTCATATTGTGAATAGTAATTTTCGAATTTCTGAAGACAGAGGGCACCTTCAGCTTTAAAATTTGCATCAGTAACATCAGAGGAACCAACATTAACCCAGAATCCTATAGCTGTGCTACCTAAATTGTGATGTCTGGCAAACATGATGGTTTCCATCTGAGGAAATTGTTTCATTCGATACACCCGTCGCCAGTGACAGGCGCTCTCGAATGAACCGTCACATTTGGCGGCATATTCTGCAGGAAGAGATGCTTTAATTTGATCTGCTGTTTCGCCCTGATCTCTCCAGTCATCAATGATTTCTCTGGGAATATTGGACGGCATTGTTTCGTCAATAGCAGCATTTATGACAGGTACCAGAAACAGACCTGTAATAATTGCAGTGAATAAAACCTTCTGCATAAAAGATGTCTTCAGATAGAAAAAATCTTTTTTATTCATTATCCCCCCCCGGGTAAGGTGATGTAAATTATTATGTATTTTCAGATATTTAAAATAAGCGATTAAATAAATCGTAATCTGTCACTTTACCTATATTTAGATATATTATATATAATATAAACAATTTGTTCTTAAATTGTTTTATCTGGTAATATTTAGCACATGGTTTTTGTGGATCTAATATTCCACATAAAGATGCGATTTAATAAATGAATGGTATTGTTATGCCTCTATTTGCCCCGAAAAACATAACAAATTCCTGCATATACTAACCAGCAATTAAGAGAAAACGATCATCAATATTTTGCATTATCATTTTAATCCATTGCTGCATCAAGTTGGCAGCCATGTATAAAACGGCGTTATGAAACTTTAATTGTCCCATTACAATAACACCGGATCCGCTGCGATCAATTAGTCGCCATAATTTTACCTGTATAAAGCGGCAACCGATCGGCTGTCTCAATCCGCACAATGCAGCAGTATGAGGAGGAAGGAGTAATCTGGTACTTTCTGTTTTTTATGCTCACCGGAGAACGGGACAACTGCTTTCCAGACAGTGAATAGGTAGTCAGAAACAATTGTCCGTTGTATCGTAAAGGCAGCTTGACTGGTATTGCTGTTCCATTGATCATGATTTCGGTTGTTTTAATACTTGCCGATTTATATTCTACAATAAAATTTGGAAAATATCCCACTTCTATTGTTGCCGGTCCTTCACCTGGTTCAAGATAGAAAGAGTCAAGAAAACAACTGACAATTATCAGGTATTTACCCTGAAAACCATTGAAACTGAACTTACCGGATTCATCGGTATAACCACTTGCTTCGGTTTTCCACTCAGCCCGAACTTCACGCCAACGCTGACCAGCAGGGGTTTCGCTGTTCATGGAATCAACAAAGTAACTGGTAAGATTACTACGCGTCATAGAATGTTTGTACCAGTTTCCCATAATGAGACCACCAACATTGGGATTAGCAAAACAGGTACGCATCAACTCCTCTACTTTATCCGGTGCCTGATTTATATCCAAACTGAAATCAGCATCAGTCAACAATACAGGTTTTTCGAGTTGCTCTGCAAGATAGTTTATTTTGGATTCATAGGAATCTTTATCCATACTTTCACCAAAATGAACCTCAGTACCTATGATTTCAAACTTACTGCTTATTGGTTTAACCTTGTTTATATATTGGTTGACAATGGTCATATCATTGGAGTTGATCAAATTTTGGTTGCTGATGACAAAATCGGTAACAGTGTCTATTTTGCGAGCTTCATCCAATATCCAGTTGAAAATATCCTGATCACCGCTTTTATTTTCAAGCATGCCACTGGTTGAAAATGAACCGTCCATCGCGTGGCAAATATCGCTGATGAGATCCCACTGAAGTACCTTTCCTTTGTAATGCTCCATTGCAGAACTTATACGCTCCAGCATAGCCTGCTTGAATGCAGCGTTTTCAAGATTGCGTGTCCATTCCGGAATCAGGTCTTCTCTTTCATTACAGAAAAGATTGTGACCACGGACAGCTATGTTATTTTTAAACAGCCAGTCGACAAGAAAATCCGCTTTTGAAAAATCCGGATCGCACTTTTCAGAACATTTCATTACATAATCCCACTTCATCTCATTTTCAGGAGTGCCGACATCAAAATAATCTGGAAATTTTTCTCCGTAAGAATCACCAAGGGTATCGAATGCCTCGCTACTTATCGTTCCCCCGAATACAAAATCGTTACGTATTTGTGCAATACCGATCAAAACTTCAGAAACCGGCTGTCCATCAGAGTTAACAAGCGTTATTTCACAATCACGTTTTCTGTGGCTGTAATCATAATCTTTCGCAGATGTGTCAGCTATTATTTCCTTAAAAAAACAAGTTTGAATCAACAGCAAAACAATGCAAAAAAACTGTTTAGGTATGGTTTGAATCATATTCTCCCATTTTTAGCCCAAATCAGACAACGGCTTTATATAAAGATTCAAATAATGTAACAAAATGAAGATAACATCCGAGAGAACCGGAAGCAAGATCAGCGGCATAATTACCCGTTGATACATTTCACAACCAAAGTGGTTCAGTTTTCAATACACGGTATCACAAATATTGAATCACCCACTTTATTATTTGGAAAACTATTGTAATTAATTCATAATCAGTCGTTTACTCCTTGCAAATATCAGGGAATTAAAATCCTGTGATGAATAATTCCATGCCTGTGTTTGATCTGTAAAAGATAAAGTCCGGGGCAAACATCCCGATCGAAAAAAAGTTCGTATTTTGAATCTCTTTTATCAGGAATGATCCATCTATTAATAATTCTCCCAGTTATATCCAGAAGATTAACAGTTTCTGCTTCTTTTTGGGAAAACAATCGTATTCTGCCTGAACCGGTATTTAAATTGTAAATAACAGAACGATTCTTATTAGATGTTAATTTGGTTTTCTTTTCTGAAATATTTGTAATTACCTTTCCACTATTCCACCTGATCTGTGCCGGAATAACATTTACAGCAATAGAAGATCCTGTTGAAGGCCAGCTCAGATTGCCATAAAAAGAGGGAACGGAATCCAGATAAAACGACTCCGGGATTTGGTATGTCAATCTACTATCCCAAATAAACTCATCCTTAATCTTTTCTCCATGCCTTAGTGTACCAACCGATGTACCGTCATCCCCCCAGGAATAAAATGTATTTCCAATCAAGTTTTGATAATCACTATGGTCATTTAGAAACACCCCCTCCCCTTCAATGAGATTTCTTAAAAAAGTGTTACCCGGCCCCATAGGTCCCCAGTGATCACTAATTCCAATTTCCTGAACAATATTCCCTTCAAACAGATTCATTCGTGCATAGTGGCCATGAAGAGAAATATCGGGCGGATTCCATACATCATTAAGATTCTCCTTACTCTCACCCTGGACTGGATTAATTGAATAGTTGTAACCAAAAACGCAACCTGCAGCTCCTAAATGTACCATCATCGAATGTCGTAAAGAATCAAAAATGTTATTCTCGCATAACCCATCTGTTGCATGAAAACCAAATTCAACTCCATACCCACATCCACCTCCACCGTATGAAAATGAATTATGAAAATAACTGTCACGATATTCACACCCCAGAGTGGTAGAATTGTTTACATGAGCTTTATATGTGTTTTTACTTTCTATTTCTTTTATCCAGCAATAAGCAGCATTCTTGAACTGAAATGTACTGTTCCCGCTTTTCAATCTTTCAATGTAGAACTTTTCAAAACCTACTTCGGTTACAAATTTCTGTGGCCGAATGACAGGCAACAAATCTTTTCTGAATCCATGGTGAATCCGGTTTTGAAAATAGATAGTATCCTTATCAATATTTACGATTTCAAATAATTGTCCGACTGCATTTTGGGCCCAGTCTGTTACCCATTCCGGATCTGTATACATGAGAGCAGAATCGTTGTTCTGTTGAACCTCTGCAAACTCTCCGGCATGAAATTTACTTCCATCCTCTACTACTACTGAAAATGAGCCTTTGTCATATCCGCTAATAAGATTCTGCCATTCTCCTCTTTTATAAGTAATGACATCAAAACACAGATCTTCATGATTGCATAGAATTTTGGTTTTATTATAGCCGTCACCTCGAAAAACAACTTTACTCTTCCCTGTTTCAATTTTACCAGTTAATAAATATGTTCCTTCAGGAAAGTAAACAACACCACCCTCATCCGGAACAGAATTTATTGCAGCAATAACGGCATTTTTACAATCCGATACTCCCTTGTTGTCGGCACCATAATTCAACACATTTTTAACCGGCGCAGATATAAATGGGACGCCTCCGGGTATTCCCGGATTCCACTCTGTAATCCTTTCATGAATTTCCAATTCACAATTTGCTATACGTATAAAAATTACGAGATTTAAAAATGCAACTAATCTCTTATCAATACTCACCTTTACATCTCCTGTTACTGCCTTGAACCCACCTTTTCATAATCCCCCAACATCACAGGAAAAAGCTACAATAATAATTTAATTTTTCCTTCTGATCATCAGAGACCCGGCCAAAAGAAGAAAAGGAAGGGTTCCGATACCGACCATAACTGACAATTACTGCAGGTTCAGTAATTTAAGCAAATCTGTAAAAAAACATTCTGCAATTTAGTATATTATAGCTATTCTCCTTTTTCTTTAAAAATAATGGCAAATCTCTGTAGTGTCCTGTAAAAATCAGATAATTCACGACCAGAAACGTCTTTTGAGCAATATAGGGATGATATATCACCATTAGTTAGCGTAAAGAAATAGTTATTATTCAGGTAATTGTTACGCTGATTTTAACACAATATATCAGGAGCACAAAACACATGAATACACTTATTAATCATGCACTGGTATTAAATCTTCATCAGCCCTCTGGAAATCTTGAATATCTTTTAGAAAACAAGCAGTGGGAAGCAAAAGAAATTCTATGGGCAATGGACCGTATGCCACGTTCTTTGTGGGGTTATGAGGATATCGCAAGGGTTCATCTCTCTTTATCCGGAACACTTCTTGAAACTTTGATCAACCCGGATTTTCAGGAAAAGGTTTATGGAATTACAAAAGTTGGTGATCTTTTATGGTTCCTGCAAAACACAAATCTTTTCCACATACTCGGTACTGGTTACTATCATCCTGTTTTCCCTCTTATCCCGGAAAATGACTGGAAAGAACAGTGTACCAGATGGCTCGGTATTGGGAAACACGTTTTCTGGCGCTCTTTTTCAGGTTTCTGGCCGCCAGAAATGGGATTTTGTATGGAAATGATTCCTCTGTTAAAAAATTTGGGTTACAGATATGTACTTGTAGACAGCAAACATATAGAACCCCTCGAAAAAATGAGTTGGGAAGAGATCCATTATCGCCCGCATTTTGCGAAATTTGGCAATGATGAAATCATAGTAATCGTACGTGACAGAGAACTTTCTGATGCTCAGGAAGCCGGGATGGACTGGGGATGGTTTTCTTATGAAGTAAACCAACGTACGAAATTCTGCAATTTTGTACCGCTTGTAACGACTTGTACTGATGGTGAAAATGGAGGGTGGTTCAGAAATACAAACGATAAAAGTAATTTCTGGCAATACTTCTACAGAGAATTCATGAATAAAACAAGATCTGGATTATGCAATATCAAACCTGTATTTATAGATAATTATCTGGATACTCATGGAGCACACGGATACGTGAATGTTAAAACCGGGGCATGGAATACCGGATGGCATCATGGTGAAGGGTTTGTTCAGTGGACCGGTTCACAGGAACAGAAAAATACACTTGATCGGATAAAAAAAGTGAGTGGTAAATTTCATCAATTGTCAGATTCAAATAATAAAATTGTTAAAAATGACCTCGAAGAAGCCTACTGGCGAATTTTGCGCTCAGAAACAAGCTGCAATGTTTTCTGGGGAGAAGCGTGGGTCCACAGATGCCATCAGGACCTGGATCTGGCAGAAGACATAATAGATTCTGCAATCCACAATGTCAGCATTTCCTGAGCTCTTGCATTGACAAGTTTTCAGGATATATTACAGAAAGAATAAGATTCAATGACACTTATTCTTGTAAGTTAATCCAAGATGAACTTCTGCAGAAAAATGTATTATTTGATTCGTTACTTTCCATGTTATATCAACCATAAATGAGTTCAGTTTGTGTTACTACCTGTTCTTTTTGAGGCAATGAGGTAGATTCCCGTTTTCACGATGATAAGCAACACACTGACAACAGGCACCATAACGTTTACAGGTAGCCTCTGGACATGTACATTTTTTCCGATTCTCATTTAATTTACATTCAATATCCACACATACTCCTTTTATAAACTGTTAAGATCTGAACCCGAATTCACCATCTTCAATTTTATATCCTCTTGAATATAAACCTTTTCAATATTCTACAGTCAGAGTATAAAAACAACCAGATTAATCAAACCAGACAAATATTCTGAGAACCCAATAAATCAAATTACCTGAATAGTGATTACAATCCAGCCGTTAAAAAAATACCGGCTGGAGAATTCTTTCGCTGTTAAATTCTCTTCTTGCAAAGATACTCATAACAATACCCCCGCATATCAGAACAGCAGGCAACAGATACTGTGGCAGATAAAGAAACCCGGAAACTGCCATATAAACGATTACGACTACTGCAGTAATTAGAATATTTGCAAAATGAAGCAGCCGGGGATTAGCCATTTTAACAGAAAGAAAAGCGCTGCTTCCAATATTTAAAACCACTGAGGATAAATATACAATTATTTCATAAATCCCAATTGATGTAATCCCGAATTCCGCAAATCTATACTGCCATATTATTCCAAGCATAATGCATAATAATCCCATGAAAGAACTCATCAGGAATACAAATACCATTTTTCCAAACAGGATACTGTCTCTGGAAATTCCTGATGTCATAAAAATTTCCAGTGCTCCAGTGACCCGTTCTGATATAAAAACCGTATTTGAAAAATTGGCAGCTACAATTACTGAAAAAAAAACCAGCCATAACGACCCGGTATTTATCTGTGTATTACTATTCGCAATAAGAAAACTCCATGATACTACAAGAATCATATATAGTATAAACACAGAGCGGTCAGACCCCACAAAACATTTCCATTCTTTAATTAAAACAGTCCTGACCCCGTTAATATCAATCATTAAAGTCCTCTTTTTTGCTGTTATAATAGTTTCTGATTGTGTTACTGAATCCGTCCCCCAACCGCTTTACTTCATAAATATTACAACCCGCAGCAACAAGATTTTTTATAATCAAAGGAATTGTTTGTGGAGTGTTGATTTTGAAATTAAATCCGTTATCATACACGACCTCTTCACCACCGGCATCTTTAATAATATTTCCATATTGCTCAAGGTTATCTGTAACAAGCAGCCAGCCTGAAACCGAGTCCGGTTTCTCTTTTACCAATTCCTCAATTCGTTTATCCTGAAGAATACCCACTCTGTCACAAAGTTTATCTATTGTATCAAGTTGATGTGAACTTATAATTATTGCAGCTCCTCTTTTTTGAGCATGCCTTATTATTGAACACATGTGCTCATAGGCTGTCATATCAAGAGCCAATGCCGGTTCATCCAGAAAATAAACTTCAGGCCATCCCATAAAAGCTCTGCACAAAGCGCATTGCATTCTCTGGCCTCTGGAGAGAGTTTTTACTTTCCTGGTATTGCTATGGATTTCAGAATTTTTCCAGTACTCATCAATATATTTTTCAACTTCAGAACTATTCAACCCTTTGGCAGAAGCATAAATTGCAAGATTATCCTTAACACTTAAGTTGCCCCAGAAACCGTCATTTTCAAGTACTACTCCAATTTTCTGATAGTATTCTCTTTTATGTTCCCATGGATCAAAGTTTAAAACCGAAACATTTCCATTATCCGGTTTCAATAATCCTGTCAATAAACGTAACAGAGTGGTTTTTCCAGCTCCATTAAGTCCTACGAGACCATATACAGTACCCGGTTCAATTTGAATTGAAATATTATCCAGAATCGAATATTCAGAAAACGATTTGTTTAATTTAGCTACATTAATTACCGGAGGCATTATATAAAAATGCGTTTTGGTACATTGAAATTTCAATAAAGTTCAAATCTTTAAGGCCACAACATATAATCATGCTGATATTGGCGAAGCGAACCAGACAAAGTCATGTCGATAGATTTCGTGTTATTCAACATAATTGAACTGATTTTCGGTTTTTTTTTATAACATATAACACTAAAAACCCAGTAAACATGATTTCATGTAGAACCATAGTTCAACATTTTCAACATAAATCTTACTAA
>DATGNN010000177.1:0-5044 GCA_035306725.1 Chitinispirillaceae bacterium
ACGTATCGGTTGAACAAGGTGGAGGTGCTCTCTTTGCTGCTTTTCCTGTTTTGTTTCATCTTGTTATTTCTCCTGTCCTCTTAATTGAATCCTATTCTTGGCCGGTTATCGGTCTGATTCAACCGTTCGTTTCTACAAAACCCGTGCAGGGTATCCAGGGAAGGAAGTCTTCCGGTAAGAAGCTGTTCGACGGCACTTTTCCGGACAATATTTTCTATTTGTCCCCCATTGAAGTCATACAGAATAGCCAACTCATCTGCAACTGAATCAGTGATATCCGGCAACATCATTCGCCAGATCTGTTTTTTCGCATACAGACTTGGATTCGAAAATTCAATCTTGTAGATAAACCTTCTTTCGAAAGCTTTATCGAGATTTCTTGTCATGTTGGTAGTGGCTATCATGATCCCGTTGAGGTTTTCCATCTCCTGGAGAATAATGTTCTGCAGTGCGTTTTCCATCTTATCTACCGATCGCAGCGTTTCCAAGCGGGTTCCAAGAAGGGCATCCGCTTCGTTGAACAGCAGTATGGGAGCAATCTCAGCATGTGAAACGTTCTCGCGATAATCATCGAAGAGTTTCTTGATATTCTTTTCTGATTCTCCCACCCAGACACTTTTGATCTCTGAAACATTGATCGGTAGAATATCCCGACCCGTTTGTCGTGCTATCTGATACACCGTTTCGGTCTTTCCAGTACCAGGGGCACCGTAAAAAAGAGAGGCAAAACCGTTTCTCATTCCGTTGTCCGAAAGTCTCTTCTGTACTGCTTTAAAATTCTCAGGCATCAGCAGATTGGTCAGCCTGTCAACCTGCTCCTGCTCGTAAGCATCGAAAAAGAGTACTTTCTTTTTGATGGTGTAATGCAGAATAAAATTCATGTCATGTTTATCCGTACTCTTTATTAATACCTCATCTCCTATCAACTCGCATTTGGCCTTATCGGTAAGATGGTAATAGTTGGCATCGGCAAAACCATCGGCTCTAGCGTTTTCAATCCACTTGTCTTCTAATAAACGATTGTATCCCTTCCTGAGGGAGAGTTTAATTTGTGACAGGTACTCATTTTCAAAGATAGACTCTAATTCGAAAAAGCCAACATAGTCGTCATCGTCATTCACCAGCAGATGGCAAAAATAGAGCAGCAGGATATTTTCTTGGTCCGTATAGTCATGCTTCCTGATTGTCCCGGATAAATTGAGATAGGGATTGACTTCCAAAAGTGCATTCAGTTCATACACAAAATCGGTATAAAGAATTTCATCTTCTTTCTTCTCTTTAAAAAGATCATTCAAAATACCAAAAAACGCATTCTGAGATATGTTGTCATAATGCCTTGGTTCGATCCTCTTTCCTTCGCTTAATGCGAGCATCACTTCTTTCGGGATTCGGTAACCGACAACACCACTTCCTCTGTGACAACGGACCAGACGTCTCTTTTCCAGTTCGTGAAGAGAATTACAGTACTGCATGATACGGATCTTGCGACATTTGAGATGTTCGGACAATTCCTTGATAGTTGTATAACCCGAATCGTGGTTGTCTACAAAAATAGAGAAGAAGAGAGCTGCCATTGCAGACAGTTGCATCTCATTCTTAACAAAATCTATGCAAGGTTTCGCTTCTTCAAAGAACTCATCCCTCAACCCGGAGTTTTCTGACAACTCTATAATCTGCTCGATGTTTTGCAGCAAGCTGCTTGGCTCAGATGATGGAGTTGTTTCCGGCCTTTGCTCTTGCTCTCTATTGGTATTGATGTTCATTGCCCTGCTATTTTATCGTTGCAATGCAAATGTAGGGTAAAGATATGCAGAATAATGGCACACCTATTAAATAAAATGAAAATATATTTTTGTAATTAAGTTCGGACTCACCTGTATGCGCCCTCTTTTTGTAGGGAAGGCTACAATATGCAATATGTGGGGTTTCGTGCTAAGGAGACAGTTTAGTTGTGCTGTTATCTCTAAGAATTTTATCAATGAAGTACCTGTCGCTAAATAATTATAAGACTATCAAAAATCATAAAACTATTTTTTTTTGTGCTTGAAATTCTAGAAATAATTTTTAATTCTATTATAACCTGGTATATAAGCACTGAACCTTTTGTTTAGAGGAAAACACTTTGCATGTAAAATGGGTATCACCGTTTGTGTTGCTCCCTTAAAATGAAACTTATCACCACAGATCATAAGAAAAGACTTATTCTCTTTTGCTTCGTAAAAGGGTGGTTCATTCAGAATTCCGACTGACTTTGGAGTCGATTTTTCAATAAACTCAGCATTTGAATAATAAAAACCCAACTTTTGCAACCAGTAATTCACTTGAAGCGACATTGGAAAAATATACTCAATACTACTATACTCATTGATAATCCGTTTTATATGATCAACTCCAGCAATAGCCAATTTCTCAGGGATATAAACTGTTTTACCCTTTGGAGCATGCGGCAAAGAGGTATTGCAAAGATTTGTAATGTATATCTCTTCCGGTTTGATCTTACCATTGGTAATTTCAGTTATCTGATTAAAAGCAGAAGAAGCTAAACCAAATTTACTCTTAAAAGAACTGTCTTTAATATTTTTATCGAAATAGTAATTAGCAAACAAAACATATTCTGCCTGTGTATTTGATTTCTGTAATCGTGGGTCGTGACCAATTAACAGGGCTCTTGGTGGTTCTCTTGGTTTCCAGTCTAGTGTTTCCATATGGCTTAATATTATTAATTAATGTTTGAATAAAGTCATCTCACATTGATATTGAGAATGTAGGTTTACGGTATTTTTTCGAGCATGTCAAATAAAACGATCCATCATAACCAAAGAAATCCCTGTCAATGGCCAGATCAATATCCTCTGAAAAACGCTCGATCAATTTCCATGCCTTGCTCAGTGACGTTCCACCCTTGAAAACAAGGTGTTGTCCAACTTCCATCCCGAATATGACCGATAAGGTTTGTACCACCCACCAGTCTTTCTCAACGGTAAATGCAGACATCCCTGATTTTTCAGCAACTTGTATGTATGCATTCCTTTTCGTTTCATCAGCAATAGCGAGCCACTTATTCATCCGTTTTTGGTTTTAATGCTTTGCGCATGATTATTCTTATCCATTCGGGAGCCAAACGTATATCGTGCTCTAACCTGTAAGGCACTTCTTTTTCCAGTTGCTTAATTATCAGCTGTATTTCATTTTCGGTTACATTGTCTTTTCCAATTTCTTTTAATGCCTGAATAACCAGACCACTGATTTCACCAATTGCTGAAAGATTTTTAGGTGATGATTTTTTAAAAAGAATTTTGCGTTTACCCAAGTCAATTTTACGGGCAGCACCATCGGTAAGGTAAACCACATTCATGGGTACCTGAGAGGAAAGTCCCAACGCATTCATTGCCAATACACCGGTAGGCATAATGCGGGCTTTGTCACGCTTACGTATAGCTTCGGCAATCGCTTCGGTGCTTGGTTTTAATTCACCTAACAAAGGATCACGAGCCGGCCGAGCATAAATGCCACGAGCTACCCTTGAAATATCACCTTTTACAGTCAAACGCTCCAGGGTTTTTGCGACAGCTTTAGCTGAACCAAAATTCAGGAAATCCTCGGTGAAAAAGAGCGAACCCCTCTTCGCTTTTTTAATTTTAGTAAGTATTTTATCATCAAGGCCATCCATTTGTTTATATGCTTAATTACGTCGCAAATATAGTAAATAATTGCGACATTTATTCAGTTGTTACAATAAGTAACTAATTTCATACATTTATCTGTAATCAGCTATTATTTTTTTACCCAGCTTGTCACAAATTAAGCATATATTTGTGACAAAAAAACCGGAATTACTAACTTAGCCGGGACACAGAGTTAAGCATAACGCTTATTTTTGTGTAATATGTGAAAACAAAGAACACATTTTGACAAAGCATTCAAAGAGAATGCGGTCAAACTCAGTTTAGAGCGCAAGAATGTTTCCCGGCTTGCGCAAGAATTGGGTATTGCCCCCTTTCTTTTATATCGTTGGCGGAAAGAATACCAGCAGAAAGGGGAAGCCAGTTTCCCCGGACATGGAATCCAGTCATTAAGTGAAGACTCCAAAAGGATTGCTGAACTGGAAAAACGTCTGGGCGAGGCTGAAACGGAGCGGGACATATTAAATAAAGCTTTGAGCATCATCTCCAAGAGAGATCGTTGATCTATCTCTTTATAAAGGAATACAACTCGAAACAATGGACGATCGAGGTGATATGTAAAGTATTGAAAGTACCCCGGAGCAGTTATTACCGCTGGCTCAAGTCACTCACGTCAAACCCCACGCGGGTGTGTGGATTGAAATCAACATTAATTAAACTCCCTGAAATGTTATATAGGAGTCAGGAGAATATTTATTCAAAGTTCATTCGAATCCTTTGTTGAGGATTAATTTGTATAAAAAACAAACAGATATCATTTAGAAGTTACGAATAAGAGGAGATAATCTTATTGATTTTTGGTTATAACTACTTATGCTTTACGAGATGTATTAGCCCGTAATAACCGAGCACATTAATTGTATTTAATCTTTTTTATTACTTTTGTATCGGACAAGCTGATCCGATGGTAATATATTATACCGAAGGATTTATAGAAGGGGTGTTACTGTAAGTAATTGCCCCTTTTACCATTGCCTGATGGGCTGTTTCATTTCTTCGTGGCATTGAGCCACTAGAAATGAGGACAAGCTGAACCTCAGGATCCTTATTGCCCGATGGTATGTCATCATTTTCTTTTCGCTGGCTTTCCGCATACTTTTCCCTGTATTCTACAGGAGAACAGTAATCCAGTCTATGAAATATCCAATCCGCGTTGTAGTTATCAATAAAATGATTGATAACGCTATAAGCTTCCTCGAAGGAAGAAAATGTTTCTGTTTGCAGCACCTGTTCTTCCAGGGTGCGGTGAAACCGCTCTATTATCCCGTTGCATTGTGGAGATCGTACAAACGCTTTGGACATCTCCAATCCCAGGAATTTCATTTCATTCATAAAATCAGCAGAGTCATACTGTGAGCCGT
>DATGNN010000178.1:0-17257 GCA_035306725.1 Chitinispirillaceae bacterium
AGTTCCTGAGGCAGTTCACTCCAGAAACGATATGTATTTTTCTGTTTTTCATACTGTTTTTTGAGTTCCTGCCCTATTTTTGTCACCTGCTCCTTTGCCTTTTTAACCTCGGTTCGCAGTGCAGATTCCTTGGCTATAAGAGTCGGAAGCGCATTTTCACGCACCTTTAACCCTTTGTTAAGCTGCTGCTGAAAAGTTTTGTTATATTGAAATTTCAGTGCCATCTCTACTCCATATCTTTTTACCTGATATGCATTTTAAGTAGCAGAACCAACCCAGTATTTTTCCATGAATTCCTGTTTGATTCCAACCTCATCTTTTGTAAAATATTTTCCCAACAGTTTCCATCCCGTATCAAGCATGGTATCTATGTCAATATTGATATCGATTGCCAGAAGCTCACGGGAATATTCACGTGCGAAATCAAGAGTACGGCGATCATATTCAGTAAGATCAAATCCGTTCTCAAGTTTTGTACGCGCGCTGGCTGCATCAGCATATAAACGTACTGCCGTATTCATGACCTGAGGATGATCACCACGTGTTTTCTTTCCAATAACAAGCTGTTTCAAACGAGACAGACTGCGAAATGGATCGATAATAACCTTTGCGATATCTGTATCACGGCGAAGATACAACTGTCCCTCCGTGATATAACCTGTGTTATCCGGAATGGCATGTGTAATATCACCACCGGAAAGGGTTGTAACAGCGATAATTGTTATAGATCCGCCATCAGGAAACTGAGCCGCCTTTTCGTAAATTTTCGCCAGGTCACTGTATAGCGATCCGGGCATGCTGTCTTTTGAAGGAATCTGATCCATACGATTTGATACAATCGAAAGAGCATCAGCGTAAAGTGTCATATCCGTAAGCAGACAAAGTACTTTCGCATTATGTTTTGTTGCGAAATATTCCGCAGCAGTAAGAGACATATCCGGCACAAGAAGCCGTTCAACAGGCGGATTCTCGGTAGTGTTGATAAAAGCTACAATTCTGTCAAGCGCTCCTGCATTGTCAAAAAGAGTTTTATAATACAGATAATCATCATTACTCATACCCATACCACCAAGAATAATCACATCAGCTTCAGCACGAAGTGCAACTGTTGCCATAACCTGATTAAATGGCTGATCCGGATCTGCAAAGAATGGAATTTTTTGACCTGTAACCAGAGTGTTATTAAGATCAATTCCAGCTATACCTGTAGGGATAATTTCGGATGGCTGCTGTCTTCGAACTGGGTTTACCGATGGACCGCCAATCTCAACCTCATCACCTTCAATCTCCGGCCCACCATCAATTGGCTTGCCATAAGCATTAAAAAACCGTCCTTTAAGCTCATTTGAAACTTTCAGAGTTGGAGGTTTACCAAGAAAAACCACTTCAGCATCAGTTGCAATACCCTGTGTGCCCGGAAAAATCTGTAAAGTGATATTTTTGCCTGATATTTTCACAACCTGTGCCGGGCGCCCGTCAACAAACGCCATTTCATCGTTTGTAACACCGTCAGCTTCAATAGTACAAGTAGCTTTGGTAACATTCTCAATATGAGTATAAATTTTCTGAAAAGCTTTTGTTTTCATATAATCTCCTCTTTAGAGGGCTGCAGCCTGAGATTCAAGTTCAACTACCCTCTCAGCAAGCAGCGAATCGAGTTGTTTTTCCAGTTCATTGAACTCTTCACATCTGAATTCCTTATAATTCATCTGCTTAAGGATATTAATAATCTTCTTGAAATATGCCCCTATTTCCTCAAAATTATCAAATTCGAAGCTGTCATTGCAGATGTTTAATACTTTATTTACCATATACTGCTGACGTTTCAAAGGCGTTGAAGCATCAACAGCATCAAAGGCATCCTGCTGTAAGATAACAAAATCTATTATTTCAGATTTATTATATGTAATGTGATACTCCAGCGGAACACCATCATCACCCAAAATATTGATCTGATCCAGAGCCTCTTTACCTCTAAGAAGAATGTCTTTTAACTGAAGCACCTTGTCTACCCATCCCGGTTCAGCCGTTTTGTCCAGATATTCCGTAACTTCAGGATATTCAAGATACTTTGAATAGCTGTCTATCGGATCAACAGCAGGATAGCGTTTACTGTCTGCACGGTTCTGCGACAATGCATAAAAACATCTGGCCGCTTTTTTGGTAGATTCCGTAACCGGTTCTTTGAGGTTACCTCCGGCAGGACTGACAGTTCCAATAAAAGTAATTGATCCGGTTTGTCCGTTGTTGAGGTAAACAAAACCAGCCCGTGAATAGAAGTTTGAAACAATTGCAGACAAATCCATCGGAAATGCATCCGGCCCCGGAAGCTCTTCCATTCGATTGGACATTTCACGCAGAGCCTGCGCCCATCTTGAAGTTGAATCCGCAAGCAACAAAACCTTGAGTCCCATGGTCCGATAATATTCTGCTATGGTCATACCTGTGTACACACTGGCTTCACGAGCAGCTACCGGCATGTTTGAAGTATTACAGATAATAATTGTACGCTCAATCAATTTCCGCCCGGTACGCGGATCATCAAGTTCCGGAAACTCCTTGAATATCTCCACAACCTCATTTGCACGCTCCCCACATGCTACTACTATTATCAGGTCTGCTTCCGCATATTTTGCAAGCGAATGCTGTAACACTGTTTTTCCGCATCCAAACGGACCAGGGATAAACCCGGTTCCACCCTCAGTGATAGGATTGAGTGTATCAATTGTCCGGATTCCGGTTTCCATGATCTTGAACGGACGCGGTTTATTCCTGAATGACCTCACTTCAACTTTAACCGGCCATTTCATTGTCATTGTCAATTTACGCTCATTACCTTCAGAATCACTGGCCACAGCAATTGTATCCTCTACCGTGTAGTCACCTTCAGAAACTACAGATTCAATTTTACCAGTGCCCTCATAGTTAAAGGGAACCATGATCTTGTGATCAATCCATCCTTCTTTAACAGAACCAAGCCAGTCCCCTCCGGTTACTGTATCGCCCTCTTTTACCAGTGGAATAAAATGCCATTTTTTCTCTTTTTCAAGTGGATAGGTGTATTCACCCCGTTTCAGAAAAACGCCTTCCATTTTATTAAGGTCATTCTGAAGTCCATCATAATTTTTTGACAGCATGCCAGGTCCCAGAGTTACCTCCAGCATTCTGCTGGTAAATTCTGCTTCACAACCAACATACAGGCCACGGGTGCTTTCAAACACCTGAACAAATGCCAGTTTTCCTGTTATCTTAATCACCTCGGCCATCAGTTTTACTCCTTTGAGATCTATATAACAGATCTCATTCTGAGCAACCGGCCCATCAACTTCGATGGTTACCAGGTTCGCGACTATGCCGACCACTTTACCCTTGGTGCTCATCGATCTCCTCCAACCTTTATCTGTTTGAGTTTCATATTTTTCAAAATTCTGCGGGTACCGAAAAACCGGATTTCAGTTCTTCAACAAACTTTTCAAGGATTTCACCACCAGTTTTTGAATCGAGAGATTTCCATCGCTCAACCAGGGTTAACTTGATACAAAATGCCAGAATAGTTTCAATCTGAAAATAAGAAAATGTAGTCAGTTCATTGAGCATATCCCAGCGGAGATTATCTACACCCTTTTCGAACTCTGCGATGCCCAGGTTTGAAATTGAAAACAGTTTTTCTACCCATGGAACAACCGATGTTACTCCGAAATCTGGTGCATTAGACCGCAAAATGGTTTCAGCCACATCATTGCCCCCAATAAGGATCTTGCTTAATGAAGATTCCCGTTCGGTTTTTAATGCATCAAAATGAGACAGGTTTTTGCGACTGTTCAAACCGGCAATCAAATTTCGCAAATCCCGGTCAAAAGTAAACCAGTCCCTGATAAATTGATTTCCATGTGAAGTCATACTGTCATAAAAAAGCCAGTTAATCTGGTCCTCAGGAACAAGCCCCTGAAAAAAAGTTCGTTTCTCCTTCCAGGCTTCAATGAAAGCCTGCATATATTGAGGAAAATTTTCCTGGTCTCTAAGGGCATTATTCATTTCTTCTTCAGAAAAATTCCCTCTCGGATCAAATTCACGGTCTTTCTTTTCAAGAACCGTAATCAGATTCCTGTTATCAAATGGCAAACGAATACATTGTAAAAGTTTTATATCCGGTTCAGCAATCTGATCTTCAATCTCTGCAACAAAATCTACAAATGACAAAGGCAACTTGCTTTCATCAAGAATAAGATCCGTAAGTCCGGCAACAAGATAGTAGTAATTTCTAGCCATATTTACTCACCAAATAGATATTCACGGGTTTTGGGACGTAAATACTCTTTGAACAGCTCATGAAAGTCCTCATCGGTAAGGCTTATACGATACGACTCTTCAACAGGTCCGATTCGAAATCCAGCTTTGATATTGTTGGAAAAATTCAGTTTGACACCTTTTTTTAAAAGATCCGAACTGCCTTTTTCAAAAACTTTTTTAAGTTCATTCTGTTTCCCTGGTGGGAGTAACACCTCAAGATTTTGCACCTCGCTGGCATCTGATTTCCAGTTTTTGACGATTTCAGAAACAAAATCTTTAACTACTGAAGGATCGGAGAGAGTTTTTGAAGTGCTATCTTCAATTACTTTAGCTGTAACCATATCCAATATCTGCTGTTTAATTGCAGATAGAGCCTGTTGACTCGAAAGCTTAATTTCAGCTTCTGTATTGCGTTTCAATTCAGCAGCCTGATTACGGGCTTCTGCCAGAATTTTTTCAGCCTCCTCCCTGGCATTACTGATAATCTTTGATGCTTTTTTTTCGGCATCTTTTACCAGTTGTTCAGCTTTTTCTTCAGCTTTCTCTATACCTTCACGGTATATCTTATCTGTCAATTTCTGGATTTTTTGTTCCATGAGTATTCCCCTGAATGGAAAATTTGTTTTAGATTACTGTTTTCAAGAATGCAACGATCTATTATTTAAGCGTTAAAACAATGCTTTTCATTTTGCATGGCTTGTCCCATCTTCACAGTAAATAATCAATATACTAGTAATTCAGTAATCGTGCAATCAGGTTTTTTGTATAACCTTATATTTCGTTGCGATTATACCATTATTTTATCTGTTATGAACATACTTAATTTTAAATTCAATTTTTAATACAGAGCAGATTTATGGACAGAACAGGACACATTTCCTCAAGTTTAACAGATTTTCATTTCCCGTTCATATCCGGTTTTTCCAATTACACTGTTTTTCAAAAAAAAGTACTCCCCCTGAAAGACAGATATCCGCATCAAAAAGTATCAAACAAAAAAAACATCTTTCCAGATGTTTGCATATTCCAGAATTTTTAGAAATATCTTTCGAGTGATTATATCTCTTTTGGTACATTAATGTTATTTTGGAATAATGATATATTTAGAGTCTTATTTTAATATTTGAACAGGAGTTTTTGTGAAAAAAATTCTTCTTACCGGAGGAGGAACTGCCGGTCATGTCACACCGAATCTCGCTCTGGTTCCCGAATTAAGAAAAAACGACTTTGAAATTCATTATGCAGGAACAAAAAACGGAATTGAGCATGAACTGATCAGCAAAGAAAACATTGCTTTCCACTTTATCAGTGCAGGTAAATTGAGGCGGTATTTTGATTTTAAAAATTTCACAGACATTTTCCGGATATTTACTGCTTTTGTTCAATCGCTGTTTCTGATCGCACGTATCCGTCCAAATGTTGTTTTTAGTAAAGGTGGTTTTGTTTCCTGCCCTGTAGTGTGGGCTTCATGGATCTTTCGTAAACCTGTTATTATCCACGAGTCGGACATTACACCAGGCCTGGCAAACAGATTGTCTGTTCCATTTGCATCAAAAATTTGTTATAGTTTTCCTGAAACTGCAAAATACTTGCCTTCAGATCGTGCTGTTCTCACAGGTCTTCCTGTAAGGGACTCTCTTTTCAACGGAGATAAAGAAAAAGGTCGAAAGCTTTGCAAATTCGACACTGACAAACCGGTGATTCTCGTTATTGGTGGAAGTCAGGGTTCAGAAGCAATAAATTCCTGTATACGGAAATCTCTTGACAATATGTTGAATAATTTTAACATCTGCCATCTCTGCGGCAAAGGTAATTCAAGTACAACAGAACGGAAGGGATATTGCCAATTTGAGTATGTAAACGAAGAACTTCCGCATCTGTTTGCACTCGCAGACCTTGTAATTTCCCGTTCCGGAGCAACAACCCTTTTTGAAATAATTTCTCTTCGGAAACCTAATTTACTCATTCCCCTCGAAACAAATGCAAGCCGGGGAGACCAGATCCTGAATGCACATTCTTTTGAAAAACAGGGTTTCAGCAGGATATTAAAGCAATCCAGTTTGACACCAGACGCACTGATTAATAATGTAAATAAAACATTTTCCGACAAAGATGAATTTATCAAAACCATGGAAAAAAGTAATATGTCGAATGGAATTGCGAGAGTGATTGAAGTTATTGAGAATACAGTGAAAAATTAATCTTTTTTAACTGATATTATTTAAACCGGAAAATCCGCTAAACCCGACAACTTTCCGGCAATCTGCAGCACATAAGCTTATATGATTAAAACATCACACCACTCTTTTTGAATTAATTAATGTCAGTACATCCATAACACATGGCTATATCCGTTCTGTTTTTCCGAAACTACAAAATTCCAGAAACGAAAAAAATTTTTTACACCTGCCTTTTTATGGCACAATTATTGTAGGATATTCTGATTTTAAAATTGTAACTACTCAGGTATCCTTATTCTATAGTTACAGGGAACTGGTGACTTTCCACATGTTAAAAATGCTGTCTTTATAACAGGTTCATCATCTGAAGCGCAAAGCGATGGCATTTTAACACCTGGGAAGTTACTCTAAATCCTTAATTTGGAGGTGTATTATGGCTGTCAGAGTTGGTGAAGCACTATGGAGAGGTAATCTGGAAACTGGTAACGGCAGGATGCGAGTCAAAAGCGGAAGGTTTGAAAGCCCGTATTCAGCCGCAACACGATTTCAGGAACAAGATGGTACAAATCCAGAAGAACTTATTGGTGCGGCACATGCAGGTTGCTTCTCTATGGCTCTTTCTATGCTAATTGCAAAAGAGGGTTTTGAACCAAACAATATCGACACAAAATCCAGAGTACATCTTGAAAAGAAAAATAATGAATTCAGTATCACCAGAATTGATCTTATTACAAAAGCAACTGTACAAGGCATCACAAACGAACTTTTCCAGGAACTGGCTGCCAAAGCAAAACAGGAGTGCCCGGTATCACGCGCCCTGAATGTTCCAATCAGCCTTGAAGCAGCACTGGAAGATTAGCAGTTATGGTACGATTTCTAAAAAATATATTCAGAGCTGCCAGGCTGGATTCTTCCCTGTACGAAGAAGTGGAAGCAGACGCATCTGCTCTGTTACCTGCGATGCTGGTAGTATTGATCGCTTCTGTTGCCGCTGGCATAGGGAATATCTATGAAGCAGGTGTTCAAGGTATCGGCTGGATTTCACTTTCTGCGTTATTGGGGTGGTTTATCTGGTCGTTTTTAACTTATTTTATTGGTACGAAACTGATGCCGGAGCCACAGACAGAAGCAGATTTAGGACAACTGTTAAGAACGATCGGCTTTTCCAGTTCTCCGGGAATTATCAGAATTTTTGGATTAATTCCAGGTGCTGGTACAGTACTGTCGATAATCTCTTCTGTATGGATGCTGGTTGCCATGATTATAGCTGTTCGTCAGGCACTTGATTATTCGTCCACACTGCGCGCAATTGGTGTTGTTCTTATTGGATGGACGGTTCAGCTACTATTTGTCCTTTTGGTCGCATCATTAATAACCTGAGTAAAAGGAAATGAAAATGAAATCCTGGAAAACCATGAAACCAAAACATAAGAGAGTAATCATACTACTTGCAATAGTACAAATTACTCTTCTTATAGCTGCAATGACTGATATCTGGATCCGGCCTTCCGAACAGATCAAGGGAAGCAAGACCAGGTGGAGATTGATATCCTTAATTAATTTTTTGGGTCCACTCAGTTACTTCTTTTTTGGCAGAAAAAAAGTTTAATTCTTTTCACTTTTAACAAATAATAAAGTACACACCTTCGGTTGTACTTTATTATTTACCAAAAATTCGAAAATACTCCGGAAGCCTTTTAAAGTCATTAAAAGTAACAAAAAGAAATAACAGCAGAAAAAAAGCAACTGCGATTTTATTAATGAACAACTGAGATTTTACCGACAATGGCTTTCTCCGAATCGCTTCAAGAAGCAGAAAAAAGAGTAACCCGCCATCAGTTATTACTAAAGGCATCAGATTCAATACTGCCAGGTTAATTCCAATAAGAGCCATAAAATTTAACAGCGGTGAAAGCCCCTGAAATAACATAAAGCCCGAAGCTGGAATGATACCGATAGGTCCTGAAAGCTGATTCGCAGATACTTCACGCGATATCAGTTTCCCGATTACATCAAATATCATTGTTGTATATTCCCAGCTTTTTTCTACAGCTTTATTTACAGCGATAACCGGAGAATAACGAATCGTACGCGATTTTCCTTCACTCACCCTGATTCCTATAAGACGGCGCTTCGCTTCTTCATTGTATTGCGGTTCTATTGACATTGTCTCAAAAGAACCATCCCTTTCTACAACGACTTCCAGTGCTTTTCCCGGTTTCCAATTCTCAACCATACTCAATAACTGAAACCACGAAAAAATTTTCTTTCCGTTTATAGTTACAATCGAATCACCAGATTGCACACCGGCTTCTGATGCAGGAGATTCAGGATTTACATCAGCAACAATCGCCGGCAAAGGAGGCAATAACCCTTCCGTAGGATCTTTGGGTATCCCTGAACCTTTTTTTCCTGGTTTAATAGTTGTATTGTAGATATCACTATTTCGTGAATAAGTGATACTGTATTGCTGTTCCTGTTGAACAAAGATGTTTTCAATGTCATCCCATGTTTCAATCTGTTTGCCATTTATAGTGATAAGACTGTCACCGGCCTGTAACCCGGCCTTCTGAGCAGCAGAACTGTCCGAAACGGCTCCAAGAATTGGACGCTCATAATATAATGGCCGATCAACTCCCCACATGAATACTACCCAAAGCATCAGAAGTGCAAAAATAAAATTGGCTGCGGGACCTGCAAAGGCAACTAAAGCTCTTTGCCATACAGGCTTAGACTGAAATTCATCAGGTGCATTTTCTCTCTCGTCCTCAGGATTTTCTCCAGCCATTTTTACATATCCGCCAAACGGAATAGCACTGATACGATATTCCGTATCGCCGACATTTTTTTTAAATATTGGTGTACCAAATCCCAATGAAAATGCCAATACCTTTATTCCACACCATTTAGCTACAAGAAAATGGCCAAGCTCATGAATAAATACCAAAACTCCTAATACAATAATTCCAATAATCACCATTAAAATTGAAGTCACTTTTTTACCTTTTGTTTAAAAAATTACGGTGGATAGTTTTTCTGGTTTTAATATCTGCTTCTTCAATAATTTTTATTGAATCTGCTGGAACCGTTCTGTGATTGTGCAATGCATATGCCACAATTTCACCTATTTCTGTAAATGAGATTTTCCCGTTCAGAAAAGCCTGCACTGCAACTTCGTTTGCTGCATTTATAACAGTTGGAGCAGTTCCCCCCTCCTCACCAGCTTCAAAACACAATCGCAGACAGGGAAACCGGTCAAAATCCGGATTTAGAAATTGAAGATCTCCTATTTCCGGAAGAGAAAGCCGTTTTCCATTCATGGGAAATCTTTCAGGATAACTAAGTGCATACTGAATCGGCAGTTCCATATCGGGTAATCCAAGTTGAGCCATTATTGCACCATCATGAAACTCAACCAGAGAGTGGATTATGGATTGTGGATGAATCCATACACGTAATTGTGAATAAGGAAGCCTGAAAAGATGGTGTGCCTCTATAACTTCAAATCCCTTATTCATTAAAGTTGCAGAATCAATTGTAATCTTCCTTCCCATAGACCAGGTCGGATGATTCAAAGCCTGATCGGGTGTAATTGACGAAAATCGGTCTTCACCGAGATTACGAAAAGGACCACCTGAAGCTGTCAGGATAATAGACTCAATAACCGATTCTTTCACTCCCGAGAGGCACTGAAAAATAGCACTGTGTTCACTATCTACAGGAAGCAGTTCGCCATTTCCTCCGTTGAGCAATTTCTGAATCAAATCCCCCCCGATAACCAGACTCTCTTTGTTAGCCAGTGCAACTCTTTTATTTCGTTTTAAAGCTGAGATTGTTGGCCGCAACCCGATTGCACCAACAAGAGCATTTACTACAATATCACATTCGGTTGTATTTACAAGAGATTCCAACCCATTATCACCTTCAAAAACTTGTATAGACGAACCGAATTTTTGATTTATCAGCTTTGAAGCCTCAGGGTTTGCAATATAAACCGATGATGGCATAAACTCTTCAATTTGAGTAATGAGTTCTTTTACATTCTGCCCGGCAGCCAATCCGGTAATCTTGAATTTATCAGCAAATCTACGAATACAATTCAGTGTATTGGATCCGATTGATCCGGTTGAACCCAATAAGATGATTTTTTTTTGTGAAGTTTTCATAAAGCCTTAATTTGCTACTATTTTACTGATTACCCAGGTAAAGAGAGAGATAATAGGTGCAGAGAAGAAAACAGAATCAAATCTATCAAGTATTCCGCCATGCCCGGGTATCAGACCAGATGAATCTTTAACACGAAAGTATCTTTTCATAAGAGAAACAAGCAGGTCGCCAATCTGAGCAAATACACCAATCAATAATCCTAATACAATCCCAAGCCAGCGAGTATACCCGGGTGATGCAAGAAAAAACCAACCTATGCTGCATACCAGTATTGAAGCTACAAGTCCACCGATACTGCCTTCAACGGTCTTTTTCGGACTTATTGAGCTGAAATGGGTTTTCCCCCAGGCAGACCCTATAAAATAAGCTGCTGAATCACATACAAATACAGTTCCGATTACTAACACAATCCCGACCTGAGACAACATAGGATGAGAGTAGGAACGGAATAATAACTGGAATGGTTCGCTGTAAAAGTTTAAAAGAGAGATTGCAGCGACATATAGAAATGCTGTACCACTGAAAAGCAGGCTTGCCCGCACCCATCGCTTGCGCTGATTTCTTCGTCCCCATATAAAAGCTTCAAGTGCAATAAGAAAAAAAAGTATAAAAAAACTCATATTTGAAGGCAAAGCTAAATTCTTATCAAAAAAACCATAAAATTGTATTCCAAGCCAAAGATAACTTAACCAGAATGCATTACGGGGATAAAAAATTTTCAACATTCTTGTATATTCAAAATTTGAAATAAAAATCAGTGCTATAACTGCAATCTGACCAGGATAAATAGTTACTATTGATTCTGGTAAAACAGAGAAGCTGCTATTTATGAGCCACCATCCCAGGGGGACAGCCCAAAGCACAAATAACAGACGTTTTGTAAGATTTGTCATTGCACTACTCTTTAACTTTTCCGAATCGTCTATCTCTATTGTTGAAATCCTCAATAGCAGCAATAAGAGATTCTTTATTAAAATCCGGCCATAACGTATCGGTTACATACAGTTCGGAATATGCCGACTGCCACAACAGAAAATTGCTGATTCGAATATCTCCGCCAGTACGAATTATCAACTCTGGATCGGGTATTTGCGCTGTAAAAAGATAGCTGCTGAAACCATCTTCATCCAGACTGTCAATCATTGACGGGTTTTTAACTGCTTCCCTGGCAAAAAGCCTGGCAGCCCGTACGATTTCTGATCTTCCTCCATAACTGATAGCCAGATTGAGTGTCAGCCCCGAATTATCTTTTGTTTTTTCTATTCCTGTTATAAGGGCTTTTCTGGTCTTAGAAGGCAGTCGTGTTAAATCCCCTATTGCCTGCAGTCTGACATTATTGGCATTTAGATTATTAATCTCTTTTTTTGTCATCTCAACCAAAAGATCCATTAAACGGGAAACTTCGGTTATTGGTCGACCCCAATTCTCAGCAGAGAACACATATATAGTAAGATACGAAACTCCTAATTCACCACAAACTCTTACGATCTCTCTGGTAGCATCAGTACCTGCTCTGTGTCCAGCAGAACGTAATAGCCCCCGTTGTCTGGCCCATCGCCCATTGCCGTCCATAATTATGCCAATATGACAGGGTATGTTCATTTTATTGTTATTCCTTATTATTTCCAGGAATATCTGCCGAAATCACTTAATTCCTGTTTGTTCCATGATGCGCAATTTCAAGAATACTATAAAAAGCTTGCCACATTCCATAAAGAAACACAATCGTGTTTATCGCATAGCAGCTGTTTTTAATGTTTTAACCTCACTTTTCAGGAATAATCGACTGATCAAGGTTAAAAACTATTAAATATATATTAGAGATTGAGTTGTTGCATCTAAAACAAAGAACCCCTGTGGTTTTTCCCCAGGGGTTCTTTATAGAACTAAACCGATAAAAGCCTCAGACTTCCATTATCTCCTTTTCTTTTTGAACCAGGAGATCTTCCACAGTTTTAACAAATTTATCAGTGAGTTTCTGAATTTCGTCTAAACCTTTTTTTACTTCATCCTGAGTGGCTTCTTTATCTTTTTCTGCTTTTTTCAGCTTTTCATTCGCATCACGTCTTATATTACGAATTGCAACTTTGCTTTCTTCACCGGTTTTTTTACAACCTTTAAAAAGCTCTTTTCTCCGTTCCTCAGAAAGGGGTGGAATTGGAACTCTGATAAGATTACCGTCATTTTGCGGATTAAGTCCCAAATCAGAAGTAAGTATAGCTTTTTCAATCGGTTGCATCATGTTTTTTTCCCAGGGCTGTATTACAAGCATTCTGGCATCAGGAACCGATATGTTTGCTACCTGATTGATCGGGAGGGGTGATCCATAATAATCCACAGTAATGTTATCGAGTAATGCCGGTGTTGCTCTACCTGTGCGTATTCTGGAAAGATCTTTTTTTAAGCTATCAATTGCTTTCTGCATTCGCCGACTGGTGTCTGAACAGACTGATTCAATTGCTCCCACATCATCCTCCTGTTGTGATAATTGACCCTACTGGTTGCCCTTCAATACACTTGCGGAGATTTCCATCCTCAGTAAGTTTAAAAATAATAATAGGGATATTGTTTTCTCTACAGAAAGAAAAAGCTGTTTCATCCATTACTTTCAACCCTTTTTCTATTGCTTCACTATGACTGATATGCTCATAACGGATAGCAGAGGGATTTTTAACAGGATCGCTGTCATAAATGCCATCAACTTTGGTAGCCTTCAATAATACATCAGCACCTATTTCTGCACACCTGAGAGCAGCAGCCGTATCTGTAGTGAAAAACGGATTTCCAGTACCGCCAGCAATGATTACAATCTCTCTTTTTTTAAATGATTCATTAGCCTTTTGCGTTGTAAAAAATTCTCCTGCGCTGTCAATATTTACAGCAGTAAGTATTTTTGAATTGACACCGTTATTCTGAAGGTGTTCTTTCATTGCCAATGAATTAATAACAGTAGCAAGCATTCCCATGGTATCACCTGCTACACGGGAAACTCCTTCAGTTGTTGCCCCTCTCAGAATGTTCCCGCCTCCGATAACAATACCGATTTCAATTCCTTGTTTATGAATTTCGGTGATTTCTTTTGCAATTTTTGTAACTACAGAAGAACTTATACCGAACCTTTTTTCACCGGCAAGAGCTTCACCCGAAAGCTTAAGGAGAATTCTTTTATATCGACTACCCATAACTGATTAATCTTCAACACCAAGCTCAAATCGAACAAAATTCTTGATGGTAATTTTTGTTCCATTCTCTTTTTCAGTTTCATTTATTCGGTCTGTCACACTAATATCCGGAGTACGAATAAAAGGCTGTTCCACCAATGCTACTTCCTGAAAAAATTTAGCCAGTTTACCCTCAATTATTTTGTCCCAGATTTTTTCGGGCTTTCCGGAACTTTTTGCCTGGGTATAATAGATCTCTTTTTCTTTTGCGATTATGTCAGAAGAAATACTGGACCTATTTACAGCCATAGGATTGGCAGCTGCAATCTGCATGGCAATATCTTTCCCTAAAACAGCCATATTTTCACTGTCAAGAGTTTCAGGTTTTTCTGCAGATAATTTAACCAGAACTCCGATTTTTCCGTTACCATGTAAATAAGAAAAAATGCGTTCGTTCTGGGGATCTGCATCGATTTTACGGTAACGGCGGAATGTGATTTTTTCTCCGATTTTTCCGATAAGTTCTGTAACCCGGTTTTCTATCGTTACACCATCAAATTTTGGAGAAGCTATTTTCTTTGCAGCTTCGATGTCTGCTGGTTTGTTTTCTAGAAGGACCTCTCCCAACTGAGCAACAAAATTTATAAAATCATCATTTCTGGCAACAAAATCAGTTTCAGAGTTAACTTCAAATACAACTCCACACGAAGGCTCAGAAAGTATAGTTACTTTTCCCTCTTTGACAGCTCTTCCAGCCCGTTTTGCAGCAGTAGCCTGGCCTTGTTTACGAAGGTTTTCAATTGCAAGAGCCATATCTCCATTTGCATCAATTAATGCCTGTTTGCATATCATCATACCGAGACCGGTTTTCTCCCGAAGTTCTTTTACCTGTGCTGCTGAAATTGACATATTAATCTCCTTTAATCATCATGATAATAAATCGCCGGTAATGATGAGCCGCGCTAGTGTGCACAACTTTTACTTATCTTCAGAGTATTTTACGATTTTCTTGCGAACGACTTTCCGTTTCTTTTCATTTGTTTCTTCATCACCAACAACCGCTTCTTCATCCAAAGAAACATCTTCAGCTTCTGATTCTTTACCACTCTCTTCTTTTGCAACTTTCATCTCTTCGGATGTTATGGTTTTGTTCACTGAAAGAATCGTATCAGAAACAGCTCTTGCAATAAGCTGCACCGACTTAATCGCATCATCATTACCTGGAATAGGATAGTCAACAGTATCCGGATCGCAATTGGTATCAACAACAGCACCAATCGGTATCCGAAGTTTTCTTCCCTCTGAAATAGCTATATGTTCTTTGATTGTATCAACTACAAAAATTATTGAAGGCAATTTTCTGATTTTTCGTATTCCATCAAGAACCGAAAGCAGTTTTTCTTTTCTTTTTGCAAGCAACAACCGTTCTTTTTTAGGCAGGGCTTCAATTGTACCATTAGCTTCCATCGCTTCAATTTTCTCAAGTTTGGCGATACTTTGTCTGATAGTCTGAAAATTCGTTAACATTCCCCCAAGCCATCGTTCTGTAACGTAAGGCATATTGCAACGTTCCGCTTCTTCCCTAATACTATCTTTAAGCTGCTTTTTAGTTCCAACAAATAATATTTTCCCGCCCCGGGAAGCTTCTGATTTTACACGTTCCAGAAACTTATCTAATGAAACGAGTGTTTTATTAAGATCAATAATGTAAATTCCATTTTTGGGGCACAAAATGAAACGTTTCATTTTCGGGTTCCAGCGTTTTGTCTGATGACCGAAATGGGTTCCTGCTTCAAGCAGATCTTGAACAGTTAAAGGCATAAAAACTCCTTGAATTGGGTTAAACTACCACGGCGATCATCACAGAAAGATGACTGCCCCCTTATCTCAGGAACAGCACCCATCACCTGCTTCCACCATGTGCTTATAATGATTGAAAAATTATCGTTTTGAGAACTGATATCTTTTGCGGGCTCCAGCCTGACCGTATTTTTTACGTTCGACCACACGAGAGTCTCTGGTTAGAAAACCATTTTTACGAAGAAGTTTGTGGTTTTCTTCAGTAGTCTGTGCAAGAGCACGGGAAATCCCTAATCTGATTGCACCAGACTGACCGCTCAAGCCTCCACCTCTGACTCGAGCAACTACATCAATGCTTTCATTCATCTGCACCAGATTGATCGGCTGCTCTACATCTTTACACAAGACTTCGCTCTTCAGATATTCCAGGATTGGTTTACCATTAATAGTGCGTTCACCTTTCCCGGGACGAACAATAACCAGTGCTATTGCATTTTTCCTTTTACCGGTCCCACTGTACCTGTTTTCCAAAATGCCCAGCTCCTTTTGTTTAACTTTCTTTACAATGTAATCACTTTGGGCTGCTGTGCCGCATGCGGATGCTCAGTTCCTGAATACACGTGAAGTTTTTTCATTATTGCTCTTCCACGCGCATTTTTCGAAACCATACCATGAATCGCATGAATTATAACCTTTGTCGGGTCAAGTGCCATCTGTTCTTTATAAGATCGAAACTTTGCACCACCCGGATAGGTTGAATGACGAAAATATTCTTTCATTTCCGGCTTTTTACCCGAAAGCGTAATTTTTTCAGCATTAATTACGATTAAATAGTCTCCGTGATCCTGGTTCGGTGAATATGCTGTCTTGTTTTTACCAATTAAAACTTGAGCAGCTTTTGATGCTAATCTTCCTAAAGTCTGATCAGCTGCATCAAGTACATACCAATCACGTTTGATCGATTTTGTGTCTACTACAACAGTTTTCATGATAGAACCATTCCTATGTACTGAATACATTTATCATAAATTTCAGATAAGTTTGTTGAATATATAACAAAGATGGCCACGAAGTCAAATAATTAGTTAAAATTAATTATGAAATCATTTGTATTATTTAATCTGAAATTATAACAGGTAAACACAACTCCATTATCCCCTGCTTTTCCTCTTTCCTTAATTCCAGCAAACCACCTGCCTTTTTCAACAATGAATAGGATAAAGCTAATGAAGAAATTTTATCTAAAGATTCCCGGCATTCATTTGAAACAGTATCTACCTCTGAAATTAATATCTCTGAAAGTTGAAATTCGATTTCTACAGTTAAATATTTACAATCCATCCTGGGAAAACTTTTTATTTCTTTACAAGGGTAAATTGAAGCCTGAATTATACTGTCGGGTAAAATGCAGCGCTTGACATGATAAAAAATACTCCTGAAAATATGATGAATATAATCCGGATCGACATCAAGCCTAAATAAACTATCATTGATTTCACAACTTATTTGAACTTGAGAATCTGAAAATATTTCACAAGCAGTTTCACGAATAACGACTTCAAGATTATGGCTGCCTCTGCCTTTTTGGGTCTCACTAACTGTCAGTGCCAACTGCTTAATAAATGAAATCGCATTTTCAATACCATTTTTTATGGCCTC
>DATGNN010000179.1:0-2312 GCA_035306725.1 Chitinispirillaceae bacterium
TTGCCAGAGAATGCGGAATGGAAAACCGCCTTAGTGGTGAATTGAGAGCCCGGTTGAAATTATATAAAAATATTGAATTCAGAGACAGAATGATTTCAATTTACAAAACTAAAATTCAACCCCGGCTTACTCATTACGATAAAGAGAAAATTGATGAAGCTTTTAGCCGGTTCAGAGAAAAACAGGTTCAAAAAGAGAAAGAACTTATGAAAGCGGCCGGAATAAAATCAGATCTGAATTGATTTAAGAAATTCAGAAATCTTCTTTTTATCTGAAGAAACTAATTTTTTCAAATTAGTTAATAATTTTTCTATATCAATACGATAAACATCCCATGCACCTGCACGTACTTCAGCTTCCAGTTGTCCCCCCCCCCACCCCGAATACCCGAGAAAAAAATATGTAAAAGCCGAATCGGTCTCAATCATATGTCCAATACTTCCCCACCTGCCACCCATATGCACCCCCGGTGCAATCTCATAGGCACCTTCTACCGGCTCATTGGTAATCTGTACTATCTGAAGCTCATCCTGTTTTACAGGACCACCTATATACACTTCACGCCTGTTTCTGAGAGAACTGAAACCATCAAATATTTCTGATAAAGGCATATGGGAAGGCCGATTCAGTACAAGACCATATGATCCTTCTGTACTGTGAATACAGACCAGAACTACTGTTGATTCGAAATTCGGGTCCTGAAGAACCCCTCTGGCAAGAAGTACAGAACAAGATCCTAGTTTTTTTAATTTTTCCAGAATTGATGAATCGCTTCTTTTTTCAGGCAGTGATTGTTTCATAAAATAAAAAATAGTTCAAGATTCAAAATAATACCAAAATACGCGAATCTTTTTTGTGCATTCATTATGTCAATTAAGCTTTCTGTTCAGATTGAATTTAAATCTATAAAAGCTATTGTTGTTTTCAATGGATTATTTTGGCATTATGGTATAAACAGCCCTTTTTATGGCTTCATCTCCAATTTTAATAAACTCTTTAAGCTTGGGGGGTGAAACTATTTTTGAGCCCTGTTTATCGATAAATCCAGGTTTGTTCTGATCATTAAACTCCTGGTGTGCTGCTATAATACATGTCCCGGCATATGCGATACATTCCAGTTCTTTATCAAATGGATATCCTTTTTGGGCACATGGTACCAGGGAAAAACGCTCAGAAGTATTGTGCTCTGTACCAAAAGTTACACAAAATCCTTTTTTCCAGAAATATCTGGAATATTTTTTTAAAATTTCAAGCGGTGTCCGATTTGAAATAAACTCAACAGCATATATTCCCATTTCAAGAAGTTTTGATGCTAATAATGAAATATCAGTTTCCATTTCTGTAAAGTTTTTTAAATCGTCGGCAAGCAATGGATAACATGGAATCCCTCCAGCTTCAAGTGTAAGTCCTTTTGCTTCACTGAATTCCATAAACGCATCCGGTTTTTCTTCAACATACGCAGCCTGCCCGGCTTTTAACAGCCGTTTACGAATTTCATTCTGCATATTTACCGAATCGCAAAGATCGACTGAAAAATCAGGATCATTGAAAAGGTGTTTGAAAGCAGCACCAAGTTTGACTGGATCATTCCATTTTTCAGTAAAAGCCAGGTAAAGAGCTTTTGCTATATGACGTTCCCTTACAGAATTTTTTGCATAGATATAACGTACCTGATTATAATCAAGAGTTATATCTATGTCCTTTTTATGCATATACTCATTAAGCAGATCTATCATTTTCCAGATTCTATCCTGAGTACCCTTCCAGATTGATGCCATAAGGTTGCGGGAATTTCGGGATAACACCGGATTTTTATTTAGTCCTTTCCCACATAAATACATTATTCCTGTATTAACCGGATCATTCCAACACACCCTCTTTATTTTATCCTCCTGAGAAAGTGTAATGAATTCTATGTTGAATAGAGGGTAGATCCCGAATTCTTCACAAGTATCTGCAAATTCCAAAAAACCATCAAAGGTATTAAAATCATTAATACCCAAAGCTACAATCTGTTCCTCTTTTGCAAATGATACAATTTGTCTGATACTGTCAAAAGAACTGAATGAATATGGCGAATGTACATGGGTATTAGAATTTATCATAGATTAAAATCCCCAAATAATGTTATTTAATATTTTGCAGAATACATTTTGTGCTTATAAACAAAAAAATGTTTATAATACATTACGCGAACTGAATTTTTTAATCAAAATCACACGACTCAGATTTAAAAACCGCTCATTTTTCTTAGATAGAGCCGTTTCTGAGCTTCGACTCTGTCATTTTTCTTGAATATTGGTATTAAAATT
>DATGNN010000180.1:0-3491 GCA_035306725.1 Chitinispirillaceae bacterium
ACTGGTTGGATGTCACCCGAGGCTGACTGGTCATATTCACCTTTGTCACAGCCAGGTATTGATCGTTCTTTGTATGATAAAATTGCAGAGACAGATTTCCGTAAACGTACTTTTTTACATCCTGATAAGTTAGAATATTATGATTATAAAACAGTACGTGATGAGGAGTTCATCAATGATGCTCCCGATTATTTATCAATAAAGTTTCGCCCTGTTGCCGGTAATTGGGAAACATACAGTATTGGTGGTGTATCTGATATTCCTATCATGCGAGTTGAAGAGATGTATTTTATTGAAGCTGAGGCTTCGGGATTAGCTCAGGGTGTTGGTGCTGGCGTTGCAAAACTCAACTCTTTTATGCAGTCATATCGTCAACCTGACTATAATTTTTCAACCGGAGATATTCGTAGCTTCCAGATAGAACTCCTCACACAAATGAGAATTGAGTTTTGGGGTGAGGGAAATGCATTTCCTTCTGCTAAACGTATCAAACCCAATATCATCCAAAACTATGAAGGAACAAATGCACCTGGCGATATCTTCAAGATTAATATGATAGGTATTAAGCCTAATTGGAACTTAGTTATTCCAATTGATGAGATGGAGGCAAATGTTGCATTGGAAGGACTGAATAATCCTGATCCAACTGCCACAGTAACAGGCCCGACACCAATAGGTACTTTTGCTAATTAATAAAAGATTTTAGATATGAAAAAAAATAAATATATTTTGGGTATACTGGCGGTACTTTTCGCCATGACGTCGCTTTACTCGTGTAAAGATGACGCTCCGGTATACGAGCCGGCTGACAAACTTGAAAATGATCAAGTCTTTTTTCCAAGTACAAACAGTCTTTCAGTAAATGCCTCCAGCGTTGCAAGCACACATGAAGTAGCTATTGCCAGAGTGAAAACCGATAATGCGGCTACAGTACCATTGACTTTAACAGGTGGAAACGGACTTTACAGCATTCCTGCTTCTGTTACATTCAATTCCGGTCAGGCTACAACAACATTTCAAATTTCCTATGATCCGGATGAGGTTGGTTTTGATAACTTCAATGATTTGGTGATCAGTATTGGCGAAGCGTATAAAACCCCCTATGGTATTACGGATTATGCATTCAGTATTGGTATTCCGGCTCCATGGCAGTCACTGGGTACAGGAACGATTGTTGATGGTTTCGTTTCTGCATTCTTTGGTGTAGCGAATGTTTCCTGGGAAGTTGAGATTCAGGAGAACGATTTGCAACCGGGTTTTTTCAGACTTGTAAATCCATATGCTGAAGGTTATCCATATAATGAACCGGGTGACTGGGATACAACGCAGGATTATTTCTTTGAAATTCATGCTGAAAATCCGGATGCTGTTTATATTAATTTACAGACTACAGGTATGGACTGGGGCTACGGTAAGTTTATCTTTGGTAGTTTAGCCGGTTATTATATGTCAAATGGAGAAACACTGGATGACCAAATTGCTGCTGGACGTACCGGTACCTACAAAGATGGTATCATCACTTTCCCTCCTTCCACATTGGCTGCCGGTATGGCTGATTACAACGACGGTGCATTGCGTGCTGCCAACGGTGCAGGATCATTTATGGTTGTAATGCCTGGTGTTGTGCTTGCTGACTACTCTATCGATGTTACTTATTTAGGGCGCTTCACGGATACGGATGAAGAAAATTTTGCTGTGGCCGAGATTACATTTGGTACTGATGTTGAAATCGCACAAGTGGCGATGGTTGAAGGTTCAGACCTCAATGCAGCCTTATCGGGTATGCTTGATGGAACAATCGAGACGATTGAACTTGATGCCAGTGGCACAGTACAGTTCCCGGTTGCTAGTGAAGGAGAATACTCTATCCTGGCAATTTCTTATGGTGGAGGCGAGTCTCAGGAAGTAGCATACGATACGTTTGACATTGCAATTGATGGTAGTGATGCGCCAGTAGATCCTACAGCCATTGTAACCAGAAAGGTAGTAAACCAAATCAAAAGATCTTCCATAAAAACTAACTTAGTTCCTGTACACTAGTTTATTGAACTATTAATATTCAAAGAGGCCGTCTCATCATATAGCATGAGATGGCCTTTTTAGTGTAGTAACAACAATTCGGATTTACAAAAAAAAGAGTATCTTTGTTTCAATTTCTCAGAATTTTTGTACACATGTTCCGGATTATTAAAGTAGTGACATTACTTATTTCTTTCATTCTCTGCAGTTCATGCAGTGAGAGAGATGATAAATCTGCGAAGGAACGTTTGTCGAAGTGGGACAGTATGCTTGACACTACTCCGCAGCGTGTAAGTGACAGTCTGAAAGCAATGGACAGGAATGGGCTCTCGCGATCCGGAAAAGCCTACTACGACCTGCTAAAGGTGATCTCTGACGACAAAACCTATGTAAATTTCAGTAGCGATTCCCTGATTAATGCCGTGAGTGACTATTACCGTACCCATGAACCGAATGGGAGAAATTATATCCGTGCACTCGCCTATCAGGGGATTGTACGTACACGGATGGGTGTAAAAGACAGTACGGTCTATGAACCGCTGAGGGAAGCAGATAAACTTATTCAATTTATTCCCTCGCCCGATCCTTCACTGGGGTATCTTATCAACTACTTTTTAGCGAACATCCATTATAAAAACAGGAATTATATTTCTGCCGACGATTATTTTCACCAAACGCTCAGTTATGCCCATCAGGAAAATGATTCCATCCATTTGTTCGATACCTTTTTAGCACTCTACTGGAACGAGATGGAACAGAAGAATTTTAAAAAAGGAAAATTGTATCTTGATTCTATCACTGTTTTTTACGACATATTACCTGAAAAAAACTACTTTATCCTGAATGCACAGTCGATTTATTATGATATTATTGGAGAACCGGAAAAAGCATTAGAGAGAGAAAAGGCCAAGCTTTCACTTTATAGTGTTCAGGACGAACAAATTGAGATATCCAGAGTTTATTTTAATATTTCTAACAACTATACAGGTTTAGAACTTCTGGATAGTGCTATGCTGTATGCCCGGATGGCTATAGATATGATAGAGGATAAATCATATAGGCAGAATCACCTTTATTATCAGAATGTTGCTGAAATTGCAGAAAAGCAGAGGAATTATGAATTGGCCAATATCTATAGAAAGAAAGCATCAGAATTCTATAAGAGTTCTGTGAACGAACGTCTGGATACCCAGATCACGGAGCTGGAGAAGAAATATGATTTGACTGAGGCGGAGAATGAGTCTTTAAGAGTGCGTGAGCAAAATTCGAGGATTGTGATTGGTTCTCTGTTGCTGGTGATCATTCTGATTTTTATTATGATGTCTGCACTTAGGGTGCGAAGAAAAGCCCACCTGAAACTGCTCCAGGCAGAACACCGGATGGAACAACAGGACCTGCAGGCCTCAATAATGAACGAGGAAGCAGGAAAACGTAAATGGCTGCTGCAGCTCTATAGTGTTATCTCCGACAGG
>DATGNN010000181.1:0-10712 GCA_035306725.1 Chitinispirillaceae bacterium
ACATTACTATCCTGCTGGCCCCCGTCTCCTGACCTCTCCCTCTAAATCTCCCTCTCCCGGTGTGAGAGGGAGACTCTGAATACAGAATGTTAATCAAATCATATGTAAAAAGAAAGAATAAAAGCTCGGGGAAGGGGGACTGGAGGAAGAGGTCTTCTGGACTATACCCAGCTTTCCACACGCCCCCAAACAGGGGTTTCAGAGCTGCAAAAAACTGTCGCGGGGGGCGTGTGCGCTCGGCGACCATGACAACCTATACCCATGTCCTGATGTTGGAGACTTGCATAAAAATTCATCACAATCTATTTTAGTGACTACTAAAATAAAAAAACTATGAACTATCCAGATGTAACCATTTTCAAGGCACTTGCTGTAGAACCGAGAGCAAAGATCATATCGCTTCTTTGCAGCAGGAGTTTGTGCGCCGGTGCGATTGCTCACTTGCTGAAAATCACTCCCGGTGCAGTATCGCAGCATCTTAATGTGCTCAAAGACTGCGGTATGGTTGTTGGTGAACAACGCGGTTATTTTGTGCATTACCGAATCGCTCCGGATGCAGAAAAACAGGCACATGAAGCACTTGATGCTTTATTTATCAAACCTGCCGGTGAGATCCAGGGAAACAAGATACTACCAAAAAAATGTTCGTGTAAAAACATAACAGACATAATGCAATAACGTATCATTAACCTCTGAAAGAAAATATCCCGATGTGCAACATCAAACATCACTCTGAATATACAAAAACACGGATGTTCAGATATGTCAGAACAGCCGGTTACCTCCGTTAGAGGACAAAAAACATGAAATCTTTTATAATCACTCATTTCTTTTTACCAGTAGTCCTGATATTTGGAGGCGCGTTTCTGCTTCCCGCCCAGACATACGCCAACCATTCAAAAGTAAACAACAAGGATGATTCCCCGGGGAAAAAAAATTTTTCCGGACAAAATAATACAGACAGCCTGACTCTTGATGAATGCATTACGGCTGCTTTGGAAAACAATCCCGACATTCAGGCAGCAGTAAACGAACTTCAGGCAGCACACGCCCGATATCAGGGAGCACGTTCGGCAATTCTGCCGTCTATTCACTTTGGAAGTGCATACGAATACTATTCTAACGAACAACGGGTTTTACAGCCGCACGGAACCGGTGAACAAGGAATATTCAGTAATCAGCTCGCACGCGCGGATGCTGTTCTTACGATACCGGTTTTCAACGGCAAGCGGTCGATAAATAATATGCATGCATTTTCACACTCCCGCAAGGCGCAGGAATATCAGACACAACGGCACAAAAACATACTTGCATTCTCTGTTTCCCGTATTTTTCATACAATCATAAATCTTGAAAACCGTCTTGTTTCGTTACAAAAATCCATTGAAGCAATGGAATCGCACCATAAACGGATATCTTCAATGATCGAAGCCAAAAAGGCGGCTTCACTGGATCTGCTTCGAACAAACGTCCGTCTGGCGTCCTTGCATCAACAGAAACTGGTTGCAGATAATGAAATTTCAGCTTTTCGATCACAACTATCTGCGATTATGACCGAAAACATATCACTGCGTCCGTTAACAATACCCGTTCCTGCGGACTTGAAAACAACCATTGCCCCTGTCGATTCACTTTATGAACAGGCCCTTTGCTGCAGGGCAGATTATCTTGCGATGCAGGAAATGCTTGAAGCTCAGATGCGAAGAGTTGATTTCGCTCGTGGCGCACTTGCTCCTTCGATTTCATTAAAAGGAGGATATGGTATTCGTACCGATGTATCGGGTAAAAACGAGCTGGCCGCAACAGCAGCACTTTCCCTGTCGCTGCCACTGTTTGAAGGTGGACGCAATACTGCAAAAATAAATGAAGAAAAGGCTTTGCTTGAAGCACAACAGAATCGTGTGAATTCATTAAGTTTGCAAATTTTCAGTGAAATTGAAACCGCTTTACTGGATATACATGCAGCCAAAGAAAGGATAAGCATAGCACAAACAGGTATTGATGCTGCCAGAGAAGGACTGAGAATAGAAAATGTCAAATACGAACAGGGCAAAGGTACAATAAGCAACGTACTTGATGCACAGGCTGAACTGCTCGAAGCAGAAACGAATCAGTATGAAGCATCAAGTGCTCTTATGATCGCCTATGCCCGTCTTAAATTAGTATCCGGAGAAGTTTTAAAATGATGATTAAATACAAGGCTGTTAAATATGCTGCAATTATCCTGCTTGCTTTCTTGTCACAATGCGGCAGTAAAGAACAACAAATGACTCCTTCACCCAACCAACGCCCGGAAACGGGAAATACAACTAAAGGTATGATACCTTTAGTAGCGGTATCAAAGGTTGAACTTTCCACTGTTACTTCCGTTCTTCAGTTAACCGGCTCGGTTGAGCCTGTGCGCATAGCGCGGCTGGCTTCACCGGTGGAAGGGCCAATTCAAACACTGTGGGCCCGTGAAGGAGATTCCATTAAAGCCGGAAAAGTTCTGGTAGATATCGGGCGAAAGAGCGCGGCAAGCGCCCAGCTTGCTGCTGCGCGCGAATACATGCAGAAACAGGAACAGGAACTCAAACGAATAAAAAAACTTGTTAACGACGGCGCAATTGCCGAATCGGAACTGGATGCAGCTCATTCGCAATATGAAAACGCACGTGCCCAATATGCGCGTGCAGGTGAAGTTTCGGGAGATTTCAAAATACGCGCCCCATGGAGCGGCATTGTCGCAAAAGTTTTAGCTGCCGAGGGAGATTTTGTAGCTCCACGTTCACCGCTCATAGAAATATATGATCCCTCAACACTAGTTGTAAAATCCAGCGTACCAGAAAGCCGCGCAACCAAATTGCACCAGCACGCTCCGGTAAAGATTCGTTTCGACGCTTTAGCTGGGCATGTATATGACGGCTCAGTCAGCAGAATTTTTCCTCAACTGGATCCCCAAACCCGTACACGAGCATTTGAGGTAACAATACATGACAGCGTTGAACTGATCCCGGGAATGTTCTCACGTCTGGAAGTTCAAATGGCAAAAGCAGACAGTGCTCTGGTTATCCCGGAAAATGCGATTGTAACTACTCCAAAAGGTGAAAGTATTGTCTTTGTTATCGAAAACAAAGCCACTAAAGCCCGATCGGTAACTATCGGTATTCGCAACAAAAAAAGAGTACAGATAAAACAAGGGTTACAGGTCGGCGAGATGATTGTTGTTGCCGGTAATGAAAAACTTAAAAACGGCTCGATAGTACGTATCGCCCAAAATTCAGTTTCCGGGTCTCGAAAAGGAACTGGTCCGGGCAACAAAAACATTTCTTCAGATGATATCAAGCAACCAGCTCAGAAGAAAGCAGACAAATGAAAATCACCCGATATGCCGTAAATCACAGATTATCAGTCAACGCAATTATCTCTGCGCTTTTACTCCTTGGTTTGTATGGTCTATGGCATCTTCCGGTTGATCTGCTGCCAAGTATTACCTATCCTCTTGTAAGGCTTTCGGTAAACTGGCGTGGCGTTGCGCCCGAAGAAATAGAACGGGGCATTGCCGAACCGCTTGAGAGGGTGATGGCGACTATTGACGGGCTGGATTATCTTGAATCATCGTGTATTGAAGGGCAATATAACCTTACGGTAAACTTCAGACCCGGCATCAATATTGATATCGCGTACCAGGATGTGCTGGCAGCCCTGAACCGTACTTCACGTAATTTGCCTCAGGATGCCGATCCGCCGGTAGTATTTAAAGCTGATCCATCACAACTGCCTGTTGCGCAGATCTCTTTTTCATCGGATGAATGGGATCTGGTACGTCTTCGTTCCTGGGCTGACAGGTGGCTTCAAGACCAGCTTTTAACTGTTGCGGGTGTAGCAGGAACAGAGATTATTGGCGGTCTTGAACGTGAAATCCGTGTTGAACTGGACCCACAGATACTCTCCAAGCATCAGTTGACGCTGGAAGGGGTTTTGAAAACTCTTGAAAACGAGAATGTGGAAATGACTGCGGGAAGAGTAACAACGGGTCCTGATGAAATCATAGCCCGCACTGTTGGAGAATACAGTTCCATTGAAGAGATCGAAAATACAGTAATAACACGAACCGGTAATGCGGTAGTCCGACTTAAGGATATCGCATCTGTAAGGGATTCTCATGAAGATGCAAGGATTATTACCCGTCTGAACGGCGTCCCTTGTGTAACCGTAAGCATTCTCAAGCAAGCCGACGCCAATACTGCTGAAGTGGCAAGATTGGTAACCCGAAAAATCAATGAACTTTCTGATATCATGCCTCCCGGTATCCGTTTTGGTACGGTAGAAGATCAGTCGGTATATGTACAATCTGCAATTGATGGAGTTCGCAATGCCGCTGTCCAGGCAGCTTTACTTATGGTGATAATCGTGTTCATTTTTCTGGGTAGCTGGCGGCAGGTTGTTGTCATGGCTGTAACTCTTCCACTCACCCTGATTTTCAATTTCGCGTTCATGAAACTCGCAGGATTTTCCCTTAACATTTTTTCTCTGGGGGGGCTGGTAGTCGCAATCGGAGTCTTGCTTGATAATTCAACTATCATAGTGGAAAATGCCACCCGACTGTTTGGCATAAAAAAAGGTGAAAAATCTTCAGAAACTACTATTGCAGCAGTTGCAGAAACAGGGCCCGCACTCATGGCTGCAACATTCTGTTTTCTGGCACTCTTTCTTCCTTTTCTTCTGATTCCGGGTATGACCAGTCTTCTAATGCGGGAGTTGATCCTTGTTGTTGCATGTATTACAATAATAAGCCTTGCCATGGCATTGACAGTAACCCCGATGTTGACAGCCTGGGGGGATATGCGGCAGTTCTCAAAACCGATCTTCTTCAGGCATTCTTGACCGTATACATGAAAGTTTATCTGATTCTTACGGATCATTACTAAACCGTGTTCTCAAACGGCCATTGATTACCTTTTTTACTTTTGTCGGGGTTCTTTTTGCCGGTATTGCCCTTGTACCCAGAATCGGCTCGGAATTTCTGCCAAAAATGGATGATGGTCGGATCATGATAAAAGTAAAATTACCCTCAGGCACATCTGTTGCCCGTACAGACAGCACTTTACGCAGTATTGAAAAGGTTATCGCTGGTGATACATTGATCGAAAGCGCCTTTGCCCTGGCCGGAGGTCAACCAAGAGGTCTTATGACTTACGAAGCAGCACATGAAGGACAGGTTGACATACAGCTTATAAACAGGAAAAATCGAAAAATTACCACAGAGAAATACATTGAAACCCTCAGACCAAAAATTGCCAGACTGGCCATACCCGGCGCACGAATCATGGCAATGCAAAAAAGTGTGCGGGGCATTCACGGCATGGGAAAATCGGATATTGAAGTAAAAATACGTGGCGCAGACTATCGAAATTTGTTTTCCATAGCACAAAACGCTGCCGATATAATGCGCAACCAAACCGATTTGGTGAATGTCATGGTCACATCCGATATGCAAAAACCTGAATACAGGGTTATCGTTGATCGTGAACGTGCCTCATTAACAGGCATCCCTGTCGCACACATCGCAAAAACATTACGCTCCCTTATTGATGGTACAGTATCAACGCGGTTCCGTGAAAACAACGAATATTATGGTATCAGGCTGATTGCACCTGCCGTATCCATGAAACATAAGGACGACATCGGGAATCTTCTTGTTGATATTAACGGAGAAAACCATATTCGGCTCTATGATATAGCAGAAATTAAAAAATCTACGGGACCTGTAGAGATAGCACGTGAGAACCAGATTTCACAGACAATTGTTTCTGCGAATGTGAAAGGTACCAATGTAAGTGAAGCCCTTTTGAGACTCCAGCGTTCACTCGACAGCCTTGAGATGCCATCGGGATATTCTGTTCATTATGGTGGGCAGGCACCTCTTATGAAACAGATGCACAGCGCAATGATTCTTATAATTCTTTTTGCACTTTTCTTTGCGTTTGTTGTTTTGACAGTACAGTTCAACAACCTGCGACTGCCGGCTCTGGTTCTGGGCAGCATACCATTTTGCCTTACTGGTGCGGTTTTCGGACTGTTTTTCACAGGAACACCAACAAGTGTTACTGCAGTTGTAGGACTGCTTCTTGTTGTGGCAGCATCGGTAAATGACGGAGTTTTGTTGTTTACATTTGCTGATGAATTACACTTAAAAAAAGGGATGAACAGGCTAGATGCGGTACTGGAAGCCGGAAAAATCCGGTTCAGACCACGTGTAATGACCACTATCACGACAATGGCCGGACTGTTCCCTCTTGCTATGGGACTGGAAATCGGAGCAGATTTATTGCGTCCCATGGCAACAGGTGCTATAGGTGGACTGATTATGGAAATGGCTGTTGCCCTTTTTCTGATGCCGCTCTTTTATGCGTTCGCAACCAGAAAATCAAAAAAAGAATAAACCTGCTTTTTCTTCATTCCACAAATACCGATGCAATTAAAGATCATCGGACCCATGCATATGAAAACAACAGTATTAAAGGCACTACTTGAATACAAAAAAACAATCTACCATTTTATGCATTACTGTAAAAATGTAATTTAAACCTGTATTGATTAAAAGAGGACAAATAAGTGAATCATAAACATTTTTTGCTGACAGGTGTTTTGATCTGTTCATTGTATATATCAGGTAATTGCGAATCTTACTGTGATTCACTCAATGAAAATCAGATGCTATTATTTACAAGTATTCAAAAAGTGTTTCGCATTCCCCAATGTTCTGATATGACCCTTGAATCTGCATTAATTGATTCCGGTAAATGTGCAATAGCATCACGGCTATCTCAATATGGTGCCTGGCTCACTTATTTAAACAGGGATTCTGTTTACATTGTAAATAAGCTTGCAAAAAGAAATGAAAGTTTGTCATCCAAAAAACGGTATGAAATCAATGAAAAACTTTTTGAGACAGCAGGTGATAAAAATGCGCCTGTTACTATTGCAGTATATATATCTATAAGTTGTCCCTATTGTAAAACATTCTGCTCGTTATTATACGATCTGGTTACCGCAGGTTATCTTGAAGGAAAGGCAAAGTTATGTGTCAAGCTCCTTTCTGCGACTGATCGTGATATGGCACTTTTGGCGGCGCATGGATTTAAAAAGTTCTGGGAATACATGAATCACATTTCAACTATAAAACGCCGTCTTGATCTGGACGTACTGCTTGAGGCTGCTCTTGATCTTAATATACCTCCAAAAGCATTTCAGAATTACATGGAAAATCCCTCTGTTCGGGCTCATGCTCTTGAATCAAGAGAGGAAGGTTTACGCAACGGCGTGAAGGTAACACCGACAGTTTTCATAAATAATAGAAAATATGAAAGCCATAATGATCCGATATGGATTATTGATGCTGTTGAACATGAGTATGAACAGGTTAGTAAAGATAACTCTAAATAAAAATTGTGTCTGAACAGTAACGGTTCCTTATGTGAGTCTTTTTTGCGGACATTGGTATAGATTAATTGTTATGACAATTTTAACACAACGAAAAACGTTCAGTTAACATAACCTTAACAAATTCCGCAAAAGAGCTTTTTTGGCAGAATCATTGGTTAATAGACTGTCCGATTCAGGTTTATTAAATTTAAATGAGTGTTTTATGAAAAATCTTATAATTTTTAACCGTCAGCCTTATGACAGCACAGATGTAACATGGAACGGATTGCGTCTGGCAGCAGAATTGAAAAAAAACGGTGAGGAAGTGCGTATATTTCTGATGAATGATTCTGTTGATATGGCCCGCGATGTTTGCAAGGCACCCGAAGGATACGATCAGGATCTTTCGCAAATGCTCAAAGATCTTATCGTTCAAGCGTTCCAGTGAAAGTTTGTGGTACATGCATGGCACGTTGTGGGATTTACAGAAATCACCCCTACTTCGAAGGAGCTCAAAAATCTACCATGCCCGAACTGGCAGAATGGGTAATCAGCAGCGATAAAATATTGACGTTTTGAATTAATCAAGTTCATTGTGCAGGACTAATCTTGTAACTAGTGATGCTTTTATTTCTGAAGAAATTGTAAATAGAAGAGTTTTAAACGTAATATAACCGTTTTAGAAGTAATGGCAGATATTAATAATTTTTTACCGGATGAAATTGGATTTAAATCGGTTTGGCAGCAGAATGCCTTATGAAAGTTTAGGTATTATCATGAGAAATTATCCCTGTGAATAAATACTGAGACTATTTTCTAAGTTCCTGGTTTTAAATACAAGTTTCAATAATTAGACACAGAAACTGGTAACATATTATTTTTATGAACCATGATTGATACAGTTTCTGCAGGAGGTCTTCATATGAGCGAAAAGTGTAACAGGAATTTATCTCTGTTACTGGGACTTATTTTATTGCCTTTATCTGTTTTTGCCGGACCAAAAATATCAATAGATAATAAAGATCATGATTTTGGTACAGTTCGTGAAGGTGAAGTTAAAGAATTTATTCATATTTTCAAGGTAAAAAATACCGGAGACAGCAATTTGGTAATAAAATCGATCCGGCCTGGGTGAGGCTGTACTGCGATCGGGTTCGACTCGATCATCCCTCCCGGTCGGGAAGGAAAAATTGAAGGAAAAATTAAAGCCAGTGCTGTCAGAGGTTCGTTTAAAAAGTACATCACAGTTATTTCCAATGCCGAAAAAGATTCAACAATTCGTCTTTCTTTAGCCGGAACAATTAAACAGGAATTAAGCGCAAACAAAAGCTATATAACGATGAAAAAGCCTAAAGGTAACAATCCATGGGAACACGAACTCATTTTGAATACTAATAAGAAAGATCTCAAAATAAATGAAGTAGTGTTCGTTACACATGATCAATCGTCCAGGGGACCTTCATGGCAATCAACACTGCCAATTCATCTGGACAACACTCTTACAAAACTGGACGGAGAAGAAGATGATGGCTTTTTTAATTATACACTGAATCTTTCTGTAATGTTTAGTGGTGAGAATACTACACATGGCAGATTCGTAATTAAAACCAATCATCCCAAAAAACCGGAAATTTCCATAAACGGGTTTATTGAGGCAAAATAACTGAACCTGAAAAAACAGGCGTTTATTTTAAACGAGTCTTTTTAAGATATTGGCACTAATAATTTTTATCTGTTTGGTGTTATCATCAGGTATATACGACCCTGAATGTTACAAAAAAAACTTCTAAATACCGCTTATGCAGGCTCACTATTAAATAATTGTCCAGTTCAGGTTCATGTCTTAAAAAATCCCCGGAAATAGAATGATCTGTTTTCCGGGATTTTTTTAAAATTGGACAATGTCATTCACGCTAAAACAATTATTTTATCCGATGAACTTTGTGAAACTGTTTTCTGAATTCAATCAAAAAACCGTGCAGACATAAATAACAGTTCAATAGTATCTAAATAACTCTTTAATGAGTTTAAATATTAAATACACTTAAAAAGATGCATGATTATGAAATATAGATATCTTTTCGGACCGGTTCATTCCAGACGGCTGGGTATATCGCTTGGTGTTGATATGGTACCTTTTAAAACCTGCAGTTTCAATTGCATTTATTGTGAATGCGGTAAAACCACGAATCTGACTCAGGAACGCAAAGAGTATGTTCCTGTGGAAGACCTTAAAACAGAACTCAGGCATTTCCTGTCGAAAGACCCAAAACTGGATTATGTAACTTTTGCCGGAAGCGGTGAACCAACTCTTCATACAGGTATCGGAGAGGTAATCCGTTTCGTTAAGGAAAGCTTTCCACAGTATAAAACGGCCATACTGACTAACGGTTCACTTCTTCACTTGCAACAGGTTCGTGAAGCCATACTTCCATGCGACCTTGTCAAGCCATCACTGGATGCGGTTTCTGAAGATGTTTTTTATTCAATAAATCGTCCCCACTGTAATCTTCACAGTAAAACTGTTATTGACGGATTAATCCAGTTTTCTAAAGAATACCATGGTGCTTTATGGGTTGAAGTTTTTATCGCTCCTGGTATTAATGACAACAAAGAAGAATTAAAACTGATTAAAGAAACTCTCCAAAAAATAAATCCCACAAGAGTACAGCTTAACAGTCTGGACCGGCCGGGAGCTGTAGAATGGATTACACCTGCCGAGATTAATTCCCTGAAAGTGATTGCAGAATTTCTCAAACCTCTTGTGGTTGAAATAGTTTCCAGGAAAAATCGAAAAACAGAGATTCACGAATATTCTGATGAAGACGCGCAACAGACAATCTTGAGTCTCCTGCGCCGGCGTCCGTCAACGATTGAGGAACTCTCCGTTATTGCAGGACTCAGGGTAGACCAGATATACGACATTATCACAAAGCTTACAGCCAGCGGAGAAATTTCTGAAGAAGCTGTTGGAAAAAAGCAATTTTTCAGATTGAGAACGAAAAAACATGAGTAAATTATACCGGTTCGGAGTATCACTGGAAAAAACTCTTATCGATTCCTTTGACAAGCATATTAAAAATTTACAATATAACAATCGTTCCGAAGCGATCAGGGATCTGATCCGCAATGAACTCATTCAGAAAAAATGGAAAGAAGGCGGTAAAGTTGCAGGTGCCATAGTTATGACTTACGATCATCACAAACGGGATCTTGCATCAAAACTTATCGATATTCAACATCAATTCCATGAACTCATTATCTCCACCCAGCATGTTCATCTCGACCACGACAACTGCATGGAA
>DATGNN010000182.1:0-5479 GCA_035306725.1 Chitinispirillaceae bacterium
ACTGTGCAGGATAGTATATAAGTAACATTTTCCTGTAGCAGAAGATTATCCTGAATGAATTGAATATGCCATGGTTGGGATCCTGATGATTCAACCTGGATTTTGCTTACACCATCTATAACAGACAGGGATGCACTGCCATCATAAACGTCAAATTTCCACCCGATATTTTCATTGGTAAACGTTCCATTGTATACCAACTCGGTTTGTGGTGCAATCTCGAAAAGACCGCTGATGTCAGAAATTTCCTGCTCAACATTTTCAGCAGAAATTCGCAAAAGGCACCACGGCGAATATATACCTGAGGGCAGCCATTTGTAAGAACCCGAATCCGGGATTCCAGAATCTAAAGTTTCCCAATTCAAGCCATTGTTTTTTGAAAATTCAATTTTAACAGGTGTTTCGTTTCCAAGGCTTGACCATGTGATATCAATCTCTGAACCCTCATGTATACATATACCTTCTTCAGGTGTTTTCAATTCCAGAACTGGTTTATCTGTTTCGATTATTTTAACTTCCGAAAGGAGTATGTCACCGGTTTGAGTACCGCAGTTAAATTCTATTCTTGCGTTGGAATCTGAAGGGTATTTCATGATAAAAACATACTCAAACTTTTGAGGATAATTTGTCAGGGAAACGGTATCACGTTTTGAATAAGGCTGGTAATCACTACCGTCCTGACTTATCGATGTCTCAATTGTTCTGGGGTTGTTTGATGAGGCGATAAATGAAAACTGGTAAATTTTGCCGGAATCTATTTCTATGTTGTTTTGCGTAAACTGAATAGACCATGTTTGTGGTCCCGGATTTTCAATGGTTATTGTATAACCCTGGTCGGAAAGAGAACCATAGGAAACTGCACCATCATAATTACCCAAATACCAGGCAGATGTATCACTGATATCTTTAATAATACTGGGTTGTCCCAAAGAGTATAAAGCTAAAGAAAATATGAGTAGTATGGTTTGAACAGTGCATTTCATGCACGCTCCTTCGGGTCCTGGTCCAAATTTATACGTTTAACAATAACAAAAATAACAATAATAAAACATAAATAAAATAATTATGTTATATGACTACTTAAATGACCAGTAGAATTTTCTCTGAATGTATTGAGGGGTAATAAAAAACATGTCAGAAAAGGTATTCTGACTTAAACATCCTGGACGGGAGGTATTGAGAAATTCAAAAAGGTCTCTGTAAAGATAGATTATGTTGAATAGAAAATCAATTCCAATTCATTCCTCAACCAGAAATATTATCCTGAGTTTTAAGTTGTGTAAAATATATAGATTTCGTGTTTAAATTAAATTTATATTCAACAATATCAGTAATTTATCGAAGGATATCTGGAAACAAATGACTGTCGGCGTTCATTGGATATGGTGGATTTCCTGGATTCTTGCATTCTTCACTGTACCGAGCGTGCTTTTTCAGAAAGCCGGAAGACCATCATCTGCATTCAGCTGGGTTCTTATGTTGTTTATGTTCCCACCGCTTGCCCTGATATTCTGGTGGACTTTCGGACGAACACATCTGAAATTCAGACGTGAAAGGAGAAAACTTTCTGAAAATCATTTCGAGAAGAAACTTTTACAGTATAATCTTTCTGCTGTTAAATCGGTTCAGGCTGACAGTGCATTATTTAATCTTGGAAATATTCACGATGAACTGAAAAACAGAGTATTTCAACCAACTTCGGGTAATGAAGTCACTCTTTTCCCTGATACCGAAAAAACCTATACAGCATGGTTCAATTCAATAAAAAAAGCCAAACATCACATCCATCTTCTTTTCTATGAATGGGAAAATGACCATATGGGGCTGAAGCTGCGTGATGCACTTGTTGCTTCTGCTTTACGTGGTGTAAAAATAAGAATTCTTGTTGATGCGATCGGAACGAAGATATCGATGCGTTTCTTTGAACCATTGAAGAAGGCAGGTGCAAAAGTTGAAAAGTTTTTACCGATCAGTCTGATCTCAAGACCTGCCACAATCAATTTCAGAAATCATCGGAAATTAATTGTTATTGATGGGAATGAAGCATTTATCGGTGGAATGAATGTAGGTGACAAATACCAGAAATGGCTGGATCTGGGAATCTGTCTCAAGGGACCCGGAGTTGATCAGGTACAAGAGATATTCTGTGATGACTGGTTTTTTGCTGTGGGTGAAGACCTTCCGTATTCTGATTATTTCAGAGCACATTCGGTTTATAGCAAAAATAGCAACAACATCAATTCCTGTTCAGGATGTTTTTGTGCAACTATCGCCGGCGGACCACATCAGAAATTTAATGTCATAAAAGAAGCTACAGTTATGGCTCTAAACTCGGCAAAAGAAAGAATATGGATTATGACACCATATTTTATTCCCGATACCCTGCTTATAACCATATTAAGAATTGCATGGTATAATGGAGTAGATATTCGGGTAATCGTACCAGCAAAAAACAACAAATATTTCGTAAAACGAGCATCACGTGCCTATTATCCACTGCTTCTTCATGCCGGAGTAAGAATTTTTGAGTACGATGGAATGGTACATGCAAAGGTAGGTGTTATAGATAATAATCTGATGTATATCGGAAGTGCAAATCTTGACCAAAGAAGTTTCAGACTGAATTTTGAACTAAGTTGTTTTATTGAATCTGTAAAACTTAATAAAAATTGCATGTCAATTTTTATGGGTGTACTTGATAGATGCACAGAAATCAATCCTCATGACTATGAAAAGCTTACCTGGGTTTCCAGAGTAACAGACGCATTCTTTCATCTGTTCAGTCCGCTGCTATAATCGGTCGTAAACTTTAAAGAACAAATAAAAGGTGTGCATACATCACAGACCAGATTGCATCTTTCTATCCCCGACATCAGCTCAGGAATAACAATCAAATCTGGTTTTTTGAGCATAGACAAGATTGTCGAAATAAATTGAAGAAACCTGTGTAAAGAAAAACACCATTCAGATTGGATTTAATCAGCCTTGAACACTGCCATTATTACTGTAATAAGCTTTGAATCTAAAATCCGTTTTTCATCATGCCAAGTAAAAAAAATCCCAGACCAGAAAAAACCGAAGTGATATCGTAAGTTAACACCCTCGAATCGTCAATAATGTTACCTGCTCCATTTATTATCAATAACAGACCAATAACAATAAATCCTATTTTTATTTTTTTATTCATTATTTTCCTTACTGATCTCGCAAAAAAATCATTGTTATTCAGGCCTTATTTGAATATTGGTGAAATACTGATGTCTCCCTCAAGCGAAAAGATCCGTGGATTTTCTGTATTTTTATCAGACCACATTACAAATTGCCTTCCCGCTTCAGGAATGGCCTTAACTCTCAAAGGAATGGATGTAAAATAGGTTCCTTTAAAAGATGAACTTTTTATCGGCATGTCATTTATACAAACGATACCGCTATTTGATGCAATATTTACACTGCAGGTTGTCTTACACCCAAACCTTTTACCGATAAAATCATAGATGTATTGTCCCCTTTCCTGTCCGAACTCCTTGAGTTTCCTGACATCCTGCTTCCAGTCATCATAACTACGTTCATCAGGATACCAGAATTCATAATCCCGTTTAATTTCTGGCTCAATTTCATTAGCAAACTGATCTATTCTTGAAAGAATTCTATCAGGGCTAAAATTTGTTGCTAAAAGGGTTGCGAATCTGTTAATGAAATCCTCTTTAAAAGAATGGTTCTGGAGCAATGCCCTCAAAGGATAAGTATAATCTTTTCCATTCGGGTAATCATCATCACCTTTTGAATCATCAAGCGCGAATTCCAGAGTATTATAATCTATACGACGAGCTTCTTCAGAAAAACCCCAATTTCCAAATCCATAATCTGTATCAAAAACAAGCCACCTCCATCTGCCTTTTTCATTGCGTTCTCTCCAATACCGACAGTTATTGGCAGGCCAGTCTGTATTATTTATAAAAATCTGAAATGCCATATAATCAATGAAATTATAAATTTCCATTTCATTTTTGATTAATGTGAAAATAGAATCTGACAATTCACGTTCTGCATTAGTTCCTGATTTTTTAAAGTACGAATTGAGAGTTAACCAGTTATCGGGAGTTCCGCATTTCATCATGCCACTGATATCAAAAAAATCAATCTCTTCTTTGGTAAGACCATGGTTTGAATACACATAATCGTGATTCGCAGGTTCCATTAGCTGATGTAAACCGTAGTATTTACCATTAATAAAAACAATGACAGGCCTGTATTTTTGATAATCTATATTGCGATCATCAATCAGAGATTGCATAAAAGGATCTTCAATAAAGGCTTTTTGTGAATTTCCACCATTATTCCGAAGTACCAGTTTTTTGAATTTCGTTACTTCTGGTGCAAACGGAAAAACCGGATAATCTAATTCAGATGAACCGTATTTTTCTCTGAAATCAACAGCGAGCGATTTTTTTCTTTCTGCCTTGCTCCAGTTTCCTGCAATACTCAAACCACCATCAATACCGAACTTTTTCTTTTTATCTTTATCAAAGAATTCTATATGGGCAATTATCTCCTTTTCTTGCCAGAAGTTTGCACCAAAATAAGGATATTCATCACTTGCGTTTGGTCCATCCATATATATCCCGCTGTCTGCATCAAATAAAAGTGATGGATTGGTTGATAATGAAACAATTGGCAAGGTAACTTTTTCATTGATAAAAAAGGTTTCTGTCTGTATATTCGATCCGGCAAGACCATCTCCAAAAGAAGCATAACGAAAAACCAAAGTAGAATCAAATTTTAACGGTTTTGTATATACCGGGCTTTTTCTATTCGGTATACTACCATCCAGCGTATAATGTATTTGCTGATTTTTTGCAGAAGAAATCAATTCAACCGAGACCGGTTTGCTGTAAAACCCTCCCCTGTTCACTATTTGAGGTATATCAGCTATACCATTGTAATACTCTTCCTTGTTTTTTGCTCCCGGAGTCGGGTCTACCAAAACTTTCCATTCTTTATCAATAATGCCTTGTGTATAATAATGAGGAATAACAGATAATTTTACAAAGTCGTAAACAACAGTATCCTTGTTAGTGAGAAACAATCCACTCTCATTTCCAGACAACTTGAAATTTGTATGAAGGTTATATCCGGAATGTGTAAAAACCATTCCCGAAAGAGTAAATGAAACAGAACCAAAATTGTATTCTTTTGCCTCAATACGGAGTCCGGTTATTTGTGTCAAATCCAACCCTTTAGTACCTTGAACCAAATTAATCTGGTATTCATCATCTTTAATTCCGGTACCTGTGATGGTCTGACAAAACCCTTTCCATTCAGGAATAGATTTCTGCATTAATCTGATTACAAGTTTTTTATTTTTCTCAAGAGTCATTTTGAGCTTTAATGCATTATACATAGAGTAATCAGTTCCTGCTTTGCGCTGCCTTTTAAACACAACAGAAAGCATTGCAGAACTCCAGTCCAGATCGGGTCT
>DATGNN010000183.1:0-4864 GCA_035306725.1 Chitinispirillaceae bacterium
TATGAAAATTTTTGTAACAGCACAACAACCAACCACCGAAAGCGAAGTTGACCCAAGATTTGGCAGAGCCAGATATTTTATGGTATATGACGATTCTACCGATTCATGGTCGCAGGAAGACAATGTGCAGAATCTTCAGGCTGCACAGGGGGCAGGAATTCAGGCTGCATCCAATGTGGTCAACAAAGGCTGCAATGTTCTTATAAGCGGACATTGCGGACCAAAAGCCTTTTCAATACTCTCAAAAGCAGGCGTATCAGTTTACACTGTCAAAAGCGGCAGCGTGAAAAATGCTGTTGAACTGTTCAATGAAGGCAAGCTTGAAAAAATCAACTCTGCCGATGTTGAAGGACACTGGTAAAGCAGGTTTTAATATACCTGAATAAATTCTTTTTACGAATCTCATTTTGCATTAAATTTATTCCGGCTGAATCTGGTTTTTTGAGTTTAATTCAACTGCATTTTGTTATGAAGGTTCCTGGGTAACATAATATGATCGCAGTCGTAGAAATTTAACAAGCTTATTTAAAGTAAAAAGTTTCCTGTAATTGATAACATTGGAAAAAATTTTGAATATTCAAATATTTATATATCAGAAACGCAAACAAGTAAATAGTACATAAAAACAGGCATTTTTAAAGAAGGGATTTACGAAATATGAAAATTGCCATTCCAACTGCAGAAGGTAAACTTTGCATGCATTTCGGTCATTGCGAAAAATTTGTTATTGTCGAAGTTGATGAGAAAACAAAAACTATTATTGGTAAAGAAGACGCGGTACCACCTCCTCATGAACCAGGTGTACTGCCAAAATGGCTCCATGAAAACGAGGTAAATATGATTATAGCCAGCGGCATGGGAATGCGTGCCCAGCAACTTTTTGGACAATATGATATTAAAGTAATTGTAGGTGCTCCATCTGATCACCCGCAGAAAATTGTTCTCGATTGGCTTAATGGCAACCTGGTCACAGGGGGGAATATTTGCGACCATTAGTTTTGGAAAACAGGGTATCTGAGAAATTCAGTTCAAAAGATTGTCCTGAAAACTGTAAATCTGATAATATTGAGTGTTTTGAAGAAAACCTGAAACTGCTCAAAAAAGAACATCACTCCAGTTGCATGTTTAATAATCAGGATTCTCTTGTACCTGATCTTGATTTTACATTTGATAACGAGGGAAATCTTTCAGGAACATTTATCTGCAACAGAACTCATCAGGGATACGACGATATGGTTCACGGTGGCGTTATTGCCGCAATCATTGATGCATCAATGGCACAGTGTCTCATGGGTCATGGAGTTGTCGGATATACAACCGGGCTATCGATTAAATATAGAAAACCACTTTTTATCGGATTCGAAAGCAAGCTTGAAACTTCAATAGAATCCGTACACATCGGAAGTCTGTTTGAAATGAAATGCGAAATAACTCAAAACAAAAAACGGGTAGTTCAGGCTAAAGGCAGATTTTTTAAAATTAAACATAAGAACTGATTATGAACTGCAAAAAAAACTCAAAATTCAACATCCTTAGACGAAGGCATATCTATCTGACAACAGGTTCATTTGAAACAATCAAAAAGGGAGATAATTATGCCATTTGGTGATGGAACTGGTCCAATGGGATTTGGACCACGTAGAGGAAGAGGAAGACACAGAAGATTCTGGTGTAACAGTGGTTCTGGTATGTTTTCATTTCGGAGAAGAAACAACTGGCTTTTTGGTATAACTTCTTCACTTCTTGTCGCTCTGTTAAAAGATCTTGGTAATCCACGTGGTTTCCTTAGAAGTTTCACTTGCGGATCTTTTCCATTAAACAAAAACAGAAGTAACAATAAAAGCTCCCGCACAGTGCGTGACACCGAATATGAAATTGTTAACCAGAATGACAGTAAAAAGGAAAGAAAGGAGGCAGGATTTGAATCAGTTCACGATTTGCCCGATAGGATACATAAAAAGTGAACATCATATTCCTCAAAAAACTCCCATTCAACCACCATTTGCCAAAGAATGTAATGGTTATGTTGAAATTTTTCCTGAATTTGAAGAAGGGTTAAAGGATATTGAAACATTCTCTCATATATTCCTGTTATACTATTTTAACACAGCAGCAAAACCAGAACTGATTTCAAAACCCTTTCTCGAAGATACAGCTCACGGCGTGTTCGCAACAAGATTACCATCGCGACCAAATGCCATTGGTCTTTCTATTGTCAAACTGGTTGATCGTAAACGTAACATACTGAATATAAGTGGAGTAGACATACTGAATGATACACCTGTAATCGATATAAAACCATATATCCCCAGATTCGATTGTATCAATGATGCTGATAATGGGTGGCTTGAAAAAATAGATGATGAAACTGCGAATCAAAGAGGTAAACGGGGATATATCAATAAAGGAAATGCTGAATGAATATTTCAATAGCAAGCGGGAAAGGTGGAACCGGGAAAACTACAATTTCAACAAATCTTGCTTATTATCTTGCCGGCCGGAATGTTTCGGTCAGATATCATGATTGTGATGTAGAAGAACCAAATGGGCACCTCTTTCTCAAGCCTGAAATTACAAAAAAACATCCTGCTTTTATTTCTGTCCCTTTAATAGACGAAAACAGGTGTACAGGATGTGGTAAATGTGTCCAGTTATGTGAATACAATGCACTTGCCAGACTTGGAAAAACAGTTATGGTATTTGCCGAATTGTGCCATGGCTGTGGTGGATGTACCTTGATATGTCCACAAAATGCAATTACAGAACATGAAAAGGAGATCGGTTTTGTTGAAACCGGAAATTCCGGAAAAATCGGGTTCGTTCATGGAAGGCTTAATATTGGTGAAGCGATGAGTCCACCGCTTATTCGTAGCGTTCTTGGCAAAATGGATAACAATTTTGTAAATATCATTGATGCTCCTCCGGGAACATCATGCCCCGTTATTGCTTCAGTCAAGAACACCGATTTTATTGTACTTATAACAGAACCAACTCCTTTTGGGCTTAATGATTTGAATCTGGCAATAGAGATGACCAGAGAAATTGGTATTCCTTGTGGAGTTTTGATCAACAGGGCGGATGAAAAAAGCGATACCGCAAGAGAGTTCTGTAAACAAAAAAATGTTTCGATTCTTGCAGAAATACCGGATGACCGTTCAATAGCAGAAGCATATTCAAAGGGAGAAATGATTATAGATGCTGTTCCGCAATTGCAAAGTGTTTTTGCGCAATTGTGGGAAGCGATTCAGAAACAGGTTAAAAAATGAAAGAAATAGTAGTAATCAGTGGAAAAGGTGGTACCGGTAAAACAAGCATTACAGCATCTTTTGCCTCATTCACCTCAAAAAAAGCAGTTCTTGCAGATTGTGATGTTGATGCAGCAGATCTTCATCTCATACTCAAACCGGATATCAAAAACAGTTTTGAATTCAAAAGCGGCCATATCGCAAGAATTAATCAGGACAAATGTACAGGGTGCGGAAAATGCATGCAACTTTGCAGATACGAAGCAGTAAGCATTAACGAAACTGGGAAAAAAGCTACAAACAGTTTTGTAATCGACCCTGTTTCGTGTGAGGGTTGTGGAGTATGTGTACATTTCTGCCCCGAATCTGCGATAGATTTTCCGGAAGAAGTTTGTGGGGAGTGGTTTATTTCACAGACACGTTTTGGACCTATGATTCACGCAAAACTTGGTATTGCTGCAGAAAATTCCGGCAAGCTTGTAACTCTCGTAAGGAATGAAGGGAAAAAAATTGCACAAAATCAGAATCTGGAATACCTGATAATTGATGGTTCTCCGGGAATAGGATGTCCGGTAATTGCCTCTCTTACAGCAGCAGATCTTGCACTAATAGTTACAGAACCTACGGTTTCCGGTATCCATGATACGAAAAGAATCGCGGGGCTCACAAAACGTCTTAATATCAAGGCTATGATTTGTGTTAACAAATGGGATATCAACCCTGAAGCATCAGAAGCCATAAGAGAATTTTCCGAATCTGCACAGATACCTTTTGCGGGACTTGTCCGCTACGACAAGGTATTCACAAATGCACAAAGACAGGAGTTATCAATACCGGAATTTGATGATGGTCCGGTTACGGATGATATTCGCAAGGTATGGGAATCTGTTTTGAAAAATCTTTAAAAAATGGAGATGCATCAATGACTTCGGGTAATCATCAAAACAGTAATTTATCTGATAAACCACAAAACATGAAAAGAATGAATGATCCGGATGGTGCCGCATTTATCACCGGACTTTGCGGAGATACAATGGAAATATATCTGGAAGTAAAAAACGGTACAGTTAAAGATGCTACCTTTTTTACTGATGGATGTGAGTCATCGATTTTATGCGGTTCAACTACAGCATCTCTGGCCAAAGGTAAATCTCTTGATGAGATCCTGAAAATATCACCGTCAGATATCATTAAAACCTGCGGAAATATACCTCAGGATCATATACATTGTACGATTCTGGCTGTAAGTACTCTTCACAAAGCACTTGCAGATTACCTTCTGAAAAAACAGTACGGATAATTTTTTTACAAACAAGGAGTTTTATAAATGAAAAATATTTTGCCGATTGAATTAATGGAAGCATGGGAAGATCGTGAAGGACCAGTTGTACTTACGACAACAGACAGTAATGGAATGCCAAATTCGATATATGCATCAATCGTCAATATTACAAATGATGGACGGATTGCAGTTGCTGACAACTATTTTTATAAGACAAAAGCGAATATTGATTCCGGTTCAAAGGTATCAGTACTTTTCATTACAAAGAAACACAAATCATATCAGATCAAGGGTACTCTTGAATACCACAATGATGGGCGTCAATATGAAGAGATGC
>DATGNN010000184.1:0-13395 GCA_035306725.1 Chitinispirillaceae bacterium
ACATTCGCCAAAAGGCAGTATGATTATCTATCCTGAAAACAATTTAACAGTTCGAACAGTTTTCACCTGGATGGATTTCATAAAAACAAGAAGAGTTCATATAAATCCTGTAAAAAAGGAAAAACAGGTTCATAAAATAAAATTTGTAGCCTGGGATCTTGATAATACTTTGTGGAAAGGTACCCTCATTGAAGATGGCAGGGAGGGAATAAAAATATTATCTGAAAATCTCAGAATGATAAAGTTACTGGATGAAAGGGGAATCGTTCAGACTATTATCAGTAAAAACAATCATAATGAAGCCTGGAGTGTTATAAAAGAGTCTGGATTGCAAGATTATTTCATATATCCTGCCATAAACTGGGGCGCTAAAAGTGAAAACCTTAAACAAATTGCAAATAAATTAAATATTAATGTTGATTCATTTGCTTTGATAGATGATAGTGCTTTTGAACGATCTGAAGTGGCATCAGTATTCCCTCAGGTGAAGGTGTTCACCGAAAAGCAGATTCCATTACTCCTTGACTATCCGGAGTTTGATGTTGAGGTTACTTCAGAAAGCAGGAACAGAAGATTGTCTTATATTTCAAATGTTGAGCGTGAAAAGGTTTCAGAGAAGTTTGGAGATAACTATCTGGCATTTCTGAGGGATTGCAGGATGCAGTTAAAAATAACAATACCCACAAATAGCCGAGAAATAATCAGATGTCTGGAGCTGATACAAAGGTCTAATCAGCTTAATTTGTCTTCACGAAGATATTCAGGGGAAGAATTCAATGAATTGTTAAACAAGAAGAAATATTTGTCTCTTGCATTGTCGTGTAAAGATAGATTCGGAGATTATGGAATTATTGGATTCGTAAGTGTTGATGAAAATCAGACAAATCCGGTTATCAGGGATTTCGTAATTTCCTGCAGAATTGCACAAAAAATGGTTGAACGATCTTTCGTAGAGTGGTTGTGTGAAAAGGAGTATGAAAAAGGGTACAACTGTTTATATGCCGAAATGGTTAAAACAAAAAGAAATGGACCACTGATGAACATCTTTAACGAAATATTTGAAATGGGTGAAGAATCTGATGAGAAGATAATGTTCTGCCTGGACTTTAAAAAACGAAAAGGTACATTTGACGTAATAGAAATTGTTGACGAAACATCCGAAATCGTTTTGGAATGATATTAAAACTCGTTTTAAACAAAATGTTTGGATGGTATTGTCAAATTGAAGGAAAAATAATACCATGTTTTGACCCGGGGAGCCACTGTAAGAGTGAACTTTCCTTTTCAAGTCAAGACATGAAACCGGTGTCAGAATAAGATAAGTACGATAATTATTATTGTTCAGGTATCGTTCAAGTGAGCAGAAACAGGTTTACCTTAACATCGGTTGGATGCTGATATGGTAGTTATAAATGCTGATGACTGGGGTTCAGAAACTACTATTACAAACAGGATACTGGATTGTGTTGAATGTAAAAAAGTGGATTCGGTTAGTGCAATGGTTTTTATGAAAGATTCAAGGAGAGCTGCCGAAATAGCAATTGGAAAGGGCATTGACACAGGGTTGCACCTGAATTTTACACTGTCTTTTAATGCTGAAGTTCCGGGGCGTTTGCTGAAATCCCAAAACAGCATTATTTCGTTTTTAAAAAAACACAAACTTGCACAAATCCTGTATAACCCTTTTATAAAAGATGAATTCGCTTATGTATATCACAAACAGGTAGAGGAATACAGCCGGTTATATAAAAAAGAACCACTGAGAATTGATGGACATAATCATATGCACCTTTGTGCTAATATTATATGGGGGCATTTAATTCCCCGGAATACATTTGTAAGAAGAAACTATTCTTTTCTGAAAAATGAAAAAAACTTCTGGAACAAAAAATACAGGGCTGTTATAGATTCAATAATCATAAAACGGTATCATTGTACCGATTATTTTTTTCATATACAACAATTCGTAAAAAATAGTTTGATAAAGGAAAAAATTAAAAATCTTCTGAACAATTCAATTTCAGAGGTTCTGGTTCATCCTAACCAGGAGATCGATTATAATGTTTTGAACAGCTCAAATTTTCAAAAGATCTTATCCGGGGTAACGAGATGTCGTTTTGATAAGATGATAAATAACAAGAATAGAAATCCTGATCCGGTACCGAAAAAGTAGTGATTAATTTGCGATGTCCAGTATTACTGCCTGAAGAAAAATATCTGATTTGTTTTATATGCAGAGTCACTAATCAGGAGTGACTCTGCATTAAAAAATTTTGTTAATTAGCTTTTTTAATTTTTGATCCTATATACTCTTTTTTAATGGCAAAGCTGTATCCATTATAACCTTCTTTAAACCGGAATCTTTCTGGTATTAACAAAGATTCAATCTCTTCAGAATCTTTTTGCTGATTCAGTTCGACAGGTATACATTCTATGACATTACCTGTTGCAGGAGGTGTATAAAGAACTTCAAGAACAGTTCCTTCAGGCAGGGTAACTTGAACACCATCTACATAACCGTCCAGTCGTATTTCGGCGTTTTCACGAATCTCTTCCTGAACAATGAATTTGTCACCTTTTGCTACTGTGGTTTTTGAACCACATCCTGCCAGGATTAATGCAAAAAACGATAAAATCAGAATTTGCTTGAAACAGGACATCTGTACCTCCTCAAAATGTGTTGATTACAACTTTAGTAATAAAATTAACATATAGTGGACATTTTGACAATATATTCAGAAGAAAAAGGCTGAAAACACAAAATAAAGTATTGAAACCGGTTACAGGTACTTATAACTGCAACTATCTGCGACCTGAATATTAGAATTATGAATTATGAAATGGAACTCGGAGTCGGTATCAATTTCGAATTTCTGTTTTTATGGTTCGATTCCGATACCAACCCCGAATTTACCGACCCAAAAAGAAATACGAACAATGTTTTTGCCAGCTCTCTTTTTCCTGTCCTCGAAATAGGGACTCGGAATTCAGGGTCGGTATTGATTCTGAATCCTCTGTTTCCATGATTTCGATGCGGATACCAACGCCGATAACGGAAAAGATCTGATAAATGTCTGGTTTTCACAGCCATGCCATGCCATTCGATTTACATGCAGCAGTGCCGCTTATCGTAAATCAGTTGTCATTATCATATTTTGTCAAGGTGCCAGAATATACTCCAGAAAGAGCCTGACTCCAAAACCGGTTGCATATTGAGGGATCTCTCCACGCTGTGTACCCTCATTGAACGCTGTTCCTGCAATATCTATATGTGCCCATGGTGTACCTTCAACAAACTCCTGAAGAAATGCAGCTGCCGTGATTGAGCTGGCAGTTCCTTTTTTGAATTTGGAAAGATTCCTCAGATCTGCTATATCACTTTTAAGGGATTCACAATATTCTTTATACAATGGTAATTTCCAGATCTGTTCACCACATTTTTCTCCTGTATTAAACAGTTTATCTGCCAGTTTGTCATTATTGGAAAAAAGTCCTGCAACCATTTCTCCGAGTGCAACTACGACACCACCTGTGAGGGTCGCAAAATCAATAATTGTATCTGGTTTGAAATTTCTGACACTGTATGAAATTGCATCTGCCAGAACAAGTCTTCCCTCTGCGTCGGTAGAACAGATTTCAACTGTTTTACCGCAGTAAGATTTGTAAACATCTCCCGGAAAGAAAGCATTGGTTCCGATTGCATTATGCGCTGCACCTATTACACCTGTTACATTGATAGAGGGTTTCAGTTCAACAAGCGCTTTCATGACTCCAAGTACTGTTGCTGCACCAGCCATATCCGATCGCATAGTCTCGATGTGGCCGGTTGGTTTAAGGTTTTGCCCTCCGGAGTCGAATGTAATTCCTTTACCAATTATAGCTGTTTTGGAGTTGTTGTTTTTATCTCCAATATACTCCATAATAATCAGGCGGGGTGGGGTAGAAGAACCGCTTCCTACAGCATTAATAAGATTTAACTGCTTTTTGTTCATCTCTTTTTCATCCAGAACTGTAACTTCAAGATTCTCGAATTTGGCTAATTCAAGTGCTTCATTGGCAAGATATTGAGGAGTTATTTCCGAAGCATTGCTGTTTACGAGATCTCTGGTATACAAAACTGCTTTGCTGATTATCTCTGTACGTTTGATCTCTGTTTTATTTAACTGTTCTCCAGCTATTTCGATTTCTTTGATCTCATGAGGTTTCTCACTTTTGTATTTGGAGAATCTGTATGATCCAAGTATTATGCCTTCGATAAGTGCTACATTACTGCCACTTAAAGGTTCTGTGGATTTATTGAATGCCAGAACAGATACCTGTTCACGTTTCAAATCAAATACTTTCTGTATTCCTTTTGCAGCAGTGTTTCGAATCGTTTGAAGTGTGCAGGATTTTTTTTCTCCTGTGCCACAAAAGATTTTGGTCAAACCGTTTTCATACCTAAGTGTGATCTCACCAGCATCTGCTTGAAAATCAGTCAGTGCAGGTTTTTCACTTTTGGACACAAAAATTATTTCCGTGTCAAATTGGGGGATTTCTGATGTTTTCAGGTTCATTTTCGTCCTCTTATATAAAAATTTAAAAAAATCAATCTATCCGCAAACTCATTATCATCAGTTTCGTAAAAGAGACTGAATTAATGAAGAATTCATTGAAGAAAAGAAATCTCCCTATATTTGTAACAAGTTTTGTGCCCTTGCATTCAAGTATACCCGAGATTTCTTGTCAAACATAATGGACTGTCGTTGCGATTCCTGTTAAAAAGTAATACTCACAATAAAATACAGTTTGAATTCGATTAAATTAAACTTTTTTTACTGATATTGGTTTAACGGGTATATTCTAAACAATATTGAACATAACATTTTTTAAGGTGTTAGTGTAGTTGTCAGGGTAAAGGTTATTTAACATGGCTGAATTTTACCAGAGCAAAAGAAAGAGAAACTGCACCAATAGCATCAAATAGATTGAAATTAATCGCTCAAAGTGGGCTGGAAATAAATCCGCAAGTCTTTAATATATGAAGCTGATTGATGCCTGCTGCACCATTTTTGTCGGGGCAGAATCTGTTTGCTGTAACAAAACTATTTTTGAGTTTTTTCGTGAAAATTTGTTCAGTTTGACTTCATATTGCTGGAGAATGAGCAGGAGAAAAATGTAATTTTTATGTTAATGTTCATATTTTAAAGAAATTATTAAGCCAGGTATCTGGTTACCTGAATTCAGTATTTCGGGGTGTTATTCGATTAGTGTATGTTGGAACAAACTGAATAAATAAGTATATTTATTCAATTTTTAGCTCTGATTTCCGGTTAAATCTTCCATAGAAGTTTAAAAGAATGTTAATTCGAGAATTGCTTTCTGTATGGACCGGTCAGGGAATAGTCACTAATAGTGGATTACAGGAACTAAATAATAATGTGGAAAAAGGCGTTTTTGTTTCCTGGACAGGGATCTCAGGCGGTGGGAATGGGGAAGGATCTTTTCGAAAACAATGATCCGTTTTTCAGGTCTCTTATAGATCTCGGCAGTGAAATAACCGGGTGTAATCTTGAGAAACTTTGCCTTATGGGACCTGAGAGTCAGTTGATGCAGGCTCGTTATCTTCAGCCTTTGCTTGTTGCTGTATCGCTTGGATATTTCAAGAGACTAACAGACAGGGATATTGTGCCTGATGTTGTTCTTGGCCATTCATTAGGTGAGATCACTTCGCTTGCGGTAGCAAAGATTGTTGATCCTGAGCAGGCAGTCAGAATTGCTGCCAGGCGTGGGGAGTTAATGGACATGGTGGCGAAAAAAAACGATGGTGGTATGCTGGCTATCATGTTTATGGATCTCGACAGTGTTATTGAGCTTCTTGAAGAAATTAATGAACCGGATCGGGTAGTTCTTGCCAATGACAATGCTCCATGTCAGGTCGTACTGTCTGGAGAAATGAAATTACTGGATAAAATTTCGTTTGAAATTCAAAACAGGAAGCTGGGGAAGACCAGAATTGTTAATGTAATTGGACCATGGCATAGTCCTTTTCTTGCCGAAGCACGTGATGTATACACCAAATGGGCTGAAGACATCATTTTTAAGGAACCTCAAATACCTGTTATATTCAATGCCCTGGCAAAACCTCAAAAAGATCCATCAACAATAAAGAATCTGGTTGCCGGACAGTTGTCATTGCCGGTATACTGGAGAGAATCAATGGAAACATTGCGCCAGGCAGGGGTCAATACTTTTTATGAAGTAGGTTCGGGGAGAGTTTTGACAGGACTTGTTCGGGCAAATGGTTTCAAAAAAGGTATAACTGTTCATAGTATAAACAATCTTGACTCGATAGAAAAATTATGTGAGTTGAAAACTGTTTGAAGCCATTTAACTTTTCAAACCAGAGACTTGGAATTGAAGCTTTAAGCCGGGTATGGCAGAAAAATTTGACTGAATACCAGAAAATTCCTAAAACAGGACAATCCTTACACAGCGGTTATCCACTTATTTTGAAAAAAATCTTGTGAAATGTGATCTGGATCACATTTCTGTTATTACATACATTGTATATTCTTCAAGAGGTGATAAATTGTTCTAAAAGTACCCGGAGGATATATGGAAAAGGCAAATGAGTCTCAATTTCACTTTATTTGTGGTGAACTGAAAAAAACAATTTTTGACGTAGCTGATTTTAAAGGGTCTGAACGAATTTCAAATCCTTACCATTTTGATATAACACTTACTTCAAAAAACTTTAATATTAATTTTGATGAAGTTCTAAACAAACCTGCCACACTCTTTATTCTTCGTGGTAACCAGTATTTCCCATATTCAGGAATTGTTACTGAATTCTGTTCTGTAGATCAAAATCCGGATTTTTGCACATATCGGGTACATCTTGTTCCCAAATTATGGTTGACTACTCTTAACAAGAAATCAAGAATTTTCCAGAAAAAGAAGGTGAAGGATATCATAAATGAGATACTTGAAGATGCTGGGATAGAGAGCAAAGATATTGATAACAGAATACCGGACAACTATCCGGAACATGAATATGTGGTTCAGTATAACGAATCAGATCTCAATTTTATATTACGTTTGATGGAAAATTACGGGTTCTGGTATTTTTTTGAAGAAAAACCGGTTGGAGCCTCACCAGGAGTAAAACCGGAACTTTCAAGTGAAAAACTCATAATAACAGATAATCCGGGTGATTTTTTGGAAATACCGAAAAAAAGTTCTATTACATTCAGTTCTGTTTTTGGCTGTAACGAGAGAACTGATGATGAAAACAGGGAATCAATTCATAAAACACAGTTTAAAAAGAGAATTATTCCAGATGAGGCATTCGGGAAAAATTACAACTACAGAACTCCTGAACTTGATTTATCCGGTAAAGCAAAAATTGAAGGCGGTGAATGGGGTACAATATATGAATATGGGGGAAGTTATAAAAATACAGATGAAGCAGAAACTGCTGTAAAAATTCTTTCCAAACGGATAAAATCCCTTCAATCTAATATGGAAGGGGCTGGAAACTGCAGGGGATTCAGGGCGGGCTGCAGGTTTACACTCGAAAATCATCCCAACAATTCCCTTAATTCAATTTTCCTTATTACTCAGGTGACTCACACTGGTGGTAATCTTTCTACAGGAAATTATAATTATCATAATCAGTTCAGTTCCGTGCATCAGGAACTCATCGATTACTATGTTCCCCAAAAACAGGCGGTGATTCCAAAAGTTAATGGTATCATTACAGCCATGATAGAGGCTGAAAATTCTGATTATGCTCATCTGGATGATATGGGAAGATATAAAATCCGGCTGCCTTTTGATATTTCCGGCAAAAAAAATGACTGTAACGGATCAAAATATATCCGCATGGCACAACCATACAGCGGTGCAAAATATGGTATCCATTTCCCGTCTCATCAGGGCACTGAAATGGTGCTTGCATGTGTTAACGGAGATCCGGATAAACCTATGGGATTGGGAACGATTCCAAACGCAAACACCGTTTCTCCAGTTATCAGTGAAAACAAACACCAGAATATAATCAGAACTGCCGGCGGTAATGAGTTTATAATGGATGATGAGGACGGGAAGCAGAAGGTCAGGATTCTGACTAACAATAATAACGCGTTCGAAATGGATGATGAAAACAAAAGAATCTATCTTCAATCTACAGATCAAAACAAGATTTTGCTTGATGATCAAAACGAATCTGTTTCATGGAATGGCGGAAACCATGTTATCTCAATGTCCTATAAGGGTGGTGAAGAAGGCATTGTTATTAATACGGCGGACGGGCATGTTATCAGAATAGATGATAAAAACAAAAGAATCACAATTCAATCTAATGGCGGAAATACTATAGACCTTGATGACAATGGAAATAAAATTACCCTTTCCGATGGAAAGGATAAAAATACTGTTACTCTTGATGGAAGCAAGGGGCTGATACTTGATACAAAAGGAAAACTCTCGATTAATGCCGCACAAGATATAGAAATAAACAGTAATGCGAATATTGTAATGAGTACATCTTCCGGAAAAGTTGATCTGAAAGCCGGACAGGACATGACCATAAGCGGGTTGAATATAAACCAGAAAGCAAATGCAAATGTCAAAATTGAAGGTCTGCAGGTTGACACAAAAGGGACCACAGGTGTTAAAATACAAGGAATGAACACAGAACTTAAAGGAGATGTAATGCTGAAGCTTGGTGGCGCAATGGCAGAGTTGAGTGGAAGCGGAATGACAACTGTCAAAGGCGGAATTGTAATGGTCAATTGATAAATTTCATTCTGTCTGGATTACCTTAACAACCGTAGAAAATGAAAAATGTGGATTTATACTTTTCTTCCCGGCAATAAAAATGATGACGTCCCGATACTGTCTGTTCTGGCAAAGAAAACCTATTCATTTACTCCAGGAAATGTCAAGACTGCATCGGAGCAGTTACCACTTGTTGAAGCTGATATTTGTAAAGACCCTCAAAAACCTCTTTACAGTGAGATCGCTGCAGAAACTGATCTTATACCGTATAAATTAACAACTGATGTGGTTGTAATTGGCAAAGCATATACTCCGGCCGGGAAAAAAGCTTATTATCTCGACTGTTCTGTTCGTGTCGGACCTCTGAAAAAAACTGTAATGATTTATGGTAACAGAAAAGTTGAATCAAAAGCGCTTCGTGGTTTGATTATCAGTGACCCTGAGCCTTTTACAGAAATGGAACTGGGATATCGCCATGCTTATGGGGGAATCGCAATAAGTAAAGATGGGGCTGTAAATTCATTTCTGCCAAATCCGATTGGGAGAGGGTTTACCCTTAAGGGGGGATTCGAAAAATATGAAGATATTCTGATACCAAACCTTGAGGACCCGGACTTTCCGCTTACACCAGATAACCTGATCCTTTCTAAAACTGATGAATGGGTAAATGCTCCAAAACCGGCTTCTTTCGGATGGACACGGAAGAATTTTTATCCAAGATATACATATGCAGGGGTGCTTCCGGAACAGGTGCCGGCTGTAGCCGAACAATTAAAGACGATGCAGGGGGGGAGTTCACAGATAAAAATACCAAAACTGGATTATCGACTCTTTCAGGGAGCTTCCGAAGGATTATGGGGAAAGGTACTTAAAGGTGATGAACATGTTACCCTGAAATATTTCGATAAAGATTACCCGACATTTGAATTTGAACTCCCTTCAGAAAAACCTGTAATGACTATTGATACCGGTGAAGGTCCTGGGGAGCTTTCTGTTGCCTTGCAGACAGTAGTTATTGACATGAACACCCGGTTGTTATCGGTTGTGTGGAGAGGAATTCGAGAATATGATGGAATTGAAGAGCTCTCATCGTTTAAAAAAATGCAATATGAAGTTCATTAAAAGAGAAAAATGTCTGGATATGTAACAACGAAATACATATACGATACTCGCGTTTCAATGGCAAAACATCGTGACAAAGTTCAGGCGGGGCATGTTTTATCAAGGCTGAAAACCAGTTTTTGTTTTTTCTTGAACAGATGTATTTCACCACCAAAGCCTAATTTTACAGGATTACCCAATCCCTCTTCCAGATAAAGAGTAAGTTCCTTTTGGTTAACAGAAACAGTGATAAAATGACTTCTGTACCGTATCCTGAAACTAAGGGATTTAACATCCAGAGGCAGGCATGGATTGAACCATAAAACATCATTGCGTGTTTCGATGCCTGTATAACATCTTTGAATAATATCTATTGTACCAGCCATTGCACCAAGATGAATTCCTTCAGGTGTAGTTCCGCCTTGTACATCAAGAAAATCACTTAACAGGGCATGTTTGAAAATATGCCACGAATGGTTTCTGTCGGCTCGGGATAATACCCACGAGAGAACGAGTCTGCTCAATGTGGAACCGTGTGAAGTACGATTGTGATAATATTCAATCATTTCTGGTATGGATTCCGGATTGAAATTATATCCTGAATAATTTAATAATAATTTTAGTTCATCTGATGAAAAAAGATAAAATAGCATCAACACATCAGCTTGTTTACATGCTTTATAATTGTTTATAGTATCATTCTCATTTTCCAGAATCCGGTCGAGTCGAATATTATCACCATATTCTTTGTGATAACTTTTCCAGTCCAGTTCTTTTAATGTTTCATATCCTTCAAACTGCCAGATAAAGCTGTTTTCAACTGGTATAAACATGTTTGTGCTTATATGTTTCCAACGTTCAATCTCTTCGTTGCTTATAGAGAGATTATCAAGAATTTCTTTTGTCCTGTTTTCATCAAGAATTTCCAAAACTTCAATTGCCCTTAAAAGTACCCATACGGCCATGATATTTGTATATGCATTGTTATTTATGCCAGGCGAATCGGAATCGGGGTATGCAGTGTGATATTCATCGGGCCCGATTACACCATGAATTTCGTAACGTTTGCGAAACTGGTTATAACTGACAACTGAAGACCAGAACTTTGCAATCTCAAGCAGCATTTCTGCTCCGTAAAAATAGAGGAACTCCTTGTCATCAGTAGACTGATAATATTGCCATACATTATATGCAATGGCTGCATTTACGTGTCGTTGAAGACAGGTGTTGTCGGGTACCCATCGTTTTGAAAGTGGATTAAGATGGATTTTCTGGCTCTCTTCCCGTCCGTTACTTCCGCTCATCCATGGGAACATGGCTCCACCAAAGCTTTCCTGGTGTGCTGCACGCCTGGCTTCTTTGAGTCGTCTGTACCGATACATCAGAAACGTCCTTGTCAGGAATGGAAGTCTGAGATTGAGGAACGGAAAGATAAAAAGTTCATCCCACATTATGTGTCCTCTGTAAGCTTCTCCATGAAGCCCACGTGGAGGAACACCTGCATCAAGATCAACAGTATTTGGAGAAGCGGTTTGCATCAGGTGAAAAATATGCAAATGAAGAATGCTGAGAACTTTATTGTCATTTTCAAAATCAATATTACATCTGTTCCAGATATGTTCCCAGGAACGGATATGAAACTTAAGGAGTTTGTCAAACCCCGCGCAGTTCTCAATATCACGGCATGCTTCATAAACAGGTTCACTTATAGCATTGTCGCGTGATGTATAGATAGCAACTGTCTTTTCGATGCGTACAGGACTAAGTTTTTGACATTTAAATTCCGTTTCATGTGCAATATAATTCTCTTTTTGAATTATCCTTTCCGGTTTTCCCGGCATTTCTCCATCAAAAATTAATGTACGTGCTGCCTGAGCCATCCGGATATGCGACTGACAAGTTTGTACTTCAAGGAAAATACCATTTTCAGAAGTTTTACCAGACCTTATAAATTCAAGATGACGGCCATTAAAGGAACGGTATCGTTCTACTCCACTGTTTGTTACTGTTGCGTCAAGTGCCGAATGAATCTGTATTTTCTCAGACCAGTTCTGTGGAATCAGAATCCATTGAAGCGATCCCAGATGTGGAAATTTCATGTTTACCAGTCTTCGTGATATCAGTACTGTTTCCCTGTTTTCTGAATCACTGAAACGCATTGTACGTTCAAGAAAACCTTTACGAAGATACAGGTTCTGTTTGTAGGAAAGAATTTTGACATTGTCTGGTGAAAACCAGTTACCATCCGGTAACCGGAAAGTCAAAAAAAGCCAGTTCGGCCAGTTGACAAGATCCTCGTTTTCAACAATGCGCCCTTCAACTTCACTTTTCATCCGGTTGTAACCACCGGCAAGGTAAGTACCTGGATAATGATTGTTTCCGGCATGAGAACTTTCGTGTGCAGCTCTGGTTGCAAAATAACCGTTTCCCAATGTGCAGAGCGCCTCACGTAAAGGTTCCTCTTCGGGATTATAGTTTTCATAAACAATCGTTTCTTCATCCATTTATTATGCAGCCTTCCATAATGTTTAATTCAAAAATACGAAATACGAAATACGAAATATGAATTTAAACAGATACTCTATTTTGCGTTGTTACAGTAATTTTGTATCAAAACTCTGCCTGTCAATCGTGTTTTGGGCACGCATGTTTTTTAATTTATCTTCAGATTATTCTTTAGTTCTGTTTCGTATTTCGAGTTTAATATTGCGAATTTATAAGAACAATCTGTGATTACAGGATACCGATACCGACTTCGATCCCGAATTCCGATTAAAAATTCGATTAACATTCACAAAAACCTTTCCGCGAAGAAAAACGCTCTCGCAGCTTCATCGTAAATTAATCGTCACCATTCAGGTATTTGTTTACGCATCGCGGGAATATAATCCTGTTATTTCTGCTTTATCCAGAATATGTCCCGACATTGCATTTTCGATTTCATCTCTGGTTCTGTTTCTGCCCATGTTTAGCATAATGTCAAGAGCAAACAATCGGAAATAGTAATGATGAGTGCCTTTTGGGGGGCACGGACCACCGTATCCACGCTGGTTATAATCATTAATACCTTCACTGCCAGGAATGGAATTTTCTTTGATAATTTCAGTTACAGGAATGTCGTAAACCAGCCAGTGAAGCCAGTTTCCTTTGGGTGCATCCGGATCTTCAACAATAAGAACCAGACTCTTTGTTTCCGGAGGTATATCGGAAATCAACAATCCAGGATTAATATCAGCATCATCACACGTGTATTTACGCGGAATAAAATCATTGTTTCTGAAAGAAGGACTGCGTAATTTCATTTCATACTCCTTTTCAAAACATTTGAAAGAAGTGGAGCAGGTAATTTTTGTATAGAGTTTATGCTTTCTGTATAAGGCTTTTGGATTTCAGTGTCTATTTAAATCCTTTCAGAATTTTGTTCAGATCGGATAAAAATACATAAACCTGTTCTACGTCAACGAGATGGTACTTTGCGCTGCTTCCATGTTTGTGGCTTCCTGCCAAAATGCCTATACCAGATTCTTTCAA
>DATGNN010000185.1:0-4744 GCA_035306725.1 Chitinispirillaceae bacterium
GCATATTTTCCTTACCAATGCCAGGTTATGTACGAGAATTTCCATGATATGGAAAAAGAGGTCAAAGAGAAGATGGCCTCAACAAAAATGGATGTAATACGGTTTGGAACAGGAGAATTTGGAGACAGTCTTTATTCCGAAAACTATATGGGTGTAGCATGTAAAACTGCAGAGCTTTTAAGGCCGTATAAAAATGTTATTCTTGAGCTAAAAACGAAAAGCAATAATATTGAACCTCTTAAAAAGATACGCAGTCCTCAGCAGGTTATTATCGGTTTTTCCATGAACACTCCGGAAATGATCCGTATAATGGAAGAAAATACCGCTTCACTGGAACAGCGTCTTGAAGCAGCCCGGAAATGTGAAGAGATGGGATTTTTTGTAGCATTTCATTTTGATCCCATGTTTGTTTATGATGGCTGGGAGAGTGAGTACAGGGAAGTCGTAAAAAGGATCTTGGATACTGTTCGGGATTACCGAAAAATCGCCTGGGTAAGTATGGGCGGTTTTCGTACCATGCCTCGGCTTAAGCAGATTCTTAAAGAAAAAAATTCTCATCTGCCGCTTTTTTCCGGTGAACTGATTTATGGTGAGGATGGAAAACTGCGTTATTTCAGACCATTACGGGTTGATATGTATAAAGCGATGGATGATGAATTCAGAAAATGCAGCTCCGAAATACCTCTTTATATGTGTATGGAAAGTCCTGAAATCTGGAAAGAATCAAAAATGATTTCAAGAATCCCGAATGGACTCCCAAAATATCTTGATAATCGTGCGAAGGTGATGTTGAATATTAGTCAGTGATATACAATGCATAAAAATTCTATCAAATGACTTTTTCACTGACCATCGTTTCTTAACCTCTCCATCTCCCGGTGTGCTGCGGGAGATGGAGACGGGGGAAGAGGTCAAAGAATAAAATACAAATCTCAATAAGAAATCAAATCAAAAACAAATTCCAATATTTCAAAATTCAATTTCATAAATCAGGATTCCGAAGCATTTTATTCATTGTTGTTCAATTAAGTAAAAATTGAAAGTCTGTAGTTTCTATCTGATTTTTTCAAATTGTTTGTAATTTTTTTCCTGTTGGTTCTGATTGTTTTTTCATTTTTTCTTTGGTTTTATTTCTTATTTCGAATTTAGGATTTCGAGTTTTCCTGATCGTTTTGTTTCGTATTTCGTATTTCGTATTTCGTATTTTATTTGCTGCCGCGTCGATCGTGTGCGACCCTTTACCTCATTAAGTATGAATAAGTATATTAATCATTGCTTAAACTTCAAAATTTGATCTTCGGAGTACATGATGTTAAAAATTGGAAATCTTGAACTTGGGAACAAAATCTGTATTACTGCGATACTTGATGAATTTATACCTTCTGACGAGGTGATTGAATATAAAAATGAGGGCGTTGATATCCTTGAAATGCGTATTGATTGTTATGATAAACCTTTGGACAAAGTCGTGCATTATCTTGGAGAAATACGCAATAAGGTTTCTCTTCCCATGATTGGAACCGTGCGTGAAACCAATGAAAACAGATTAATGCGTCCAGACATTTTCAGAAGAATAATTCCTTTTGTTGATTGTATCGATATAGAGCTTGGATCGTCAATAAGTGATGAGGTGCTGTCTGTTGCAAAGGGTAAAACTGTCATTGTTTCAGAACATGATTTCAAAAAAACACCTCCCAAAACGGGTCTTGAGGATATTGTAAACAGAGCATTGAAACAGGGCGCAGATATTGTAAAAATCGCAACCATGGCAAACAGCCGAAACGATGTACGAAGGTTACTGAAATTCACCGAAGAGTGTGAATTTCCGATGGTCACCATTGCGATGGGATCCACAGGAACTGTATCAAGAGTGATTGCTCCACTGTTTAATTCTTTATTTACCTATGGTTATATTACAAAACCGGTTGCACCGGGGCAACTGTCTGTAAAAAAGCTTCTTGAAGAAAGACAGTTGTTTTTTTCTTAAAAAACAGTAAAACAAAATAAACCGGAAAATGAATTTAATCTCCGACTGAGTTCATAAAAGTAGAAAAAAGCAAATTGTTGTTAGTAACTCTTGAACTATTTCAAGAAAGCCCTGAAATCACGTTTCCTGTGATATTTTTGTGAGTAATCCGGCATGGTTATGTAATCCCAGTTATCGAAATCATAACCTATCGTAAAGGTAAGCCGGTTGCCGCCAATCTTTTTGTCTTTAAGCCCCCGGTCCCAGCGGAAACTGAAATCCATTGGAATGTTGCTGAACGAAAGTGTCTGAAGTCTTAGTTCAAGTCCAAAGGAGAGCAGCCAGTCTTCTTTATCAAATTCAAATATGTCCATGGGGTTATCCCATCCTGCACCTCCGGCGAAATTTATTGCACCGTAAAGATATTCCAGATAAAGAAACCCGAATTTTTTATCTATAAGGTTTGGCCATAAGGGAAATCTGTATGATGCTTCCGCACTGAGTATGGCTTTTCCGGTGATAAGCAGGGTGTCATGTTCAATATATGTAGTATCGCCGTAATCAATAGACTTGATTTTGGTATCACGGTAATAGTAAGAATAACCGGGAAGCCAGGCCCCAGGAAGTAAAAATGAGGGGAAAACAGTATCCTGTTTTGCTACTTTGATAAAACTGCCCTGAACACCCAGGTGAATATCGTGCTTGTTGTACCATGGAGCAGAGATGCCCAGTTTGGTGTGTCCGCTGATCTGATGAAAATGGTATGTGTCGTAAAGCTCCTTTAAAATAGCACTGCTGTCGAAGCTGTCTTCCTCTTTAATTGAGTATTGATTCCAGAAATCATATTGTAGTTTTGCTGCAAATCCTCTTGGTGAAATATCTTCCGACTCTATGTTACGCGAGAGAATCGAACTCATTGCTCCGGTTCTCAAACCTTTATTCATGTTATATTTAAAGACTCCGATTCCATCCAGAAGAAGATTGACATCATAACGGTCCAGTCCGAAAATCAAGTCCAGTTTCATGGAGTTTGATGATCCTGTAATCCCGCCTGAACCGCAAAGGTAATGGGTTAACAGCAGGGTAAGATTATGAAGCTGAATATTGTACGACTGTTCCTCTTTTTTCAGCTCGGTTTCATTGAAAAATGTATCTACATCTGCAACACCACGCAGCATATAGTCAACCGACACTGTTAACGGCAATCTTTGTGTCAGGCAAAAAACTCCGAGATCGTAGTTTGTTTTCGTGTTAATTGTTCCATCTGAAGTAAAAAATTTGAAAAGGTATTGGGGCTCCATGAAAAAATAGGCTCCAAGTTGTGAACCATAATCAGAAAGAGTGAGAGGGTCTATAAGGTTAAGGATAAGTCCGGCTTTAAGTGATGTTTTTCCCTTGTTTGCATTTGATGGCTCAGTTACAATCTGCTCCGCAAGAAGAATAGGGGATAAAAACGGTTGATTAGGAAACGGATGGTAACGGCGTGTACGTGCTAAAACGATTGAACTTTCATTTTTCTCAACTGGATCATGATTGTCAACGGCTGTTTCCAGTGGAATATCCCCGATTGCAGTTATTGAATCAAGCATATATATGCTGTAACCGTTTTGGTCATAACCGGAATAAACCAGTTTCAAATTGTCTGGAGAAACAGAAGGGGTAAATGCGCCACCCGAAACATTTGTAATCTGTTCTATTGTTTTGTCTTCAAAATCGTATCTGTAGATATTGAATATTCCAGTACGGTCGGATGAGAAATACAGATATTTACCATCAGGGCTGTATGAGGGGTCCCTTTCATCACCGTCAAAATTACAGAATACCTTGCATTCTCCCGAAAGTGTATCGTAAATACCAATTTTGCGGCTCTTGTTGTCAAAAAAACTGAAAGCAACCTGTTTGCCATCAGGTGACCACTCCAGGCTGTATATGTATTCGATCTGCCTGTTTTCCTTTGAAGAGTCTGGGTAGACAACACGGTAGTTTTGTCCTGAACTGTCAATTAGTGCAAGAAAAAACCTGTCTACATTTCGGTAGGCTAAAGCAAGTTTATCTCCCGAAGGTGAGAATGCGGCACCGAAAACAGATTTCTGTTCTGTAAGACAGCGTTCTTTCTTGTTGCGCGAGAAAAGTTTGAATTTACTATCGTGCCCAGGAAGTGTATCTGTGAAAAGACTCTGTACCTTCAGGCCGCCTTTGTTTGCAGGAATCTGTGATTCTTTCCCTTTTGGACTTACATAACAAATCCGGCCTGTTTTATGATTTATATCGTAGAATCCTTTCACAGGAAGAGCATGAATCCGGTTTTTGTTTTCGTTGTCTGTTGAACTGTCGGAAAGATCAATACTCATCAGGTATCTTCGGAAAGACTTACTTTTACCATTGGAAAGGTAGTAGACTATGTCTCCATCAGGAGAAAATTTTGGCCAGAAATTTTCAAACCCGTAAGGACTGATTTTTTTTCCGTATACCTGTTTACCAATTTCTGATATCTGTTTTTTATATTTTGATTCAAGCTCAATTTTCCATTCCTTATACAACTCTTTTGCTTCAATACCCAGTACAGCTTTGATGCATCTATCAAAATTGAACCGGTTCATTTTGGCACTTTCTCTTGCCAGTGAAACGACCTTGTCGTATCCGTATTTTTCTGCAATGTATGATACCAGGGAAAACCCGTGATTGTATGTTTTTTCGTAGTTATCGATACTGCCCGAGAACACCTGCATCTGATCCCAGCTTAAAATATTATCTGAAATGGCAAGTGTTCTTAAAATC
>DATGNN010000186.1:0-2225 GCA_035306725.1 Chitinispirillaceae bacterium
AGAACTGTCCATCAGAATCAGTTATTGCAACAATCTCTTCATCACTTAAAAGTTTTAATTCTGCACCCTCTACAGGATTACCGAATTGATTCTGGACCTTACCAATGAGATCTACCGTTTCTGCCAATACATACGAAGTGATCGTCAACACTATCAGCCCAAAAAGAAAAAAACTTTTTCTAACATTCATACAACAAACTTCCCTTGTCTTATAACTTATACATGCAAAATTCTGGAATTTTTTACAAGATAATATGTTTCTCATAACAGTCCAAAGCTGAAATGGATTTAAACTCTAATTTTTTGAATTTTTACAGTACCATTACCATCACCCGGAAAATAGATGCAAAAATGTTTTTCACTGAAATAATCCTGAAATTAATGAAAAAAAATGGGGTAAAGGGAAATTAACAATCATAGAAGATAGTATAATTCAGGTTCGGACTGGTTCAAAACACCACACTTTTTCGTATTCTAATAAAAATGCAAAACATCAGTTTAAACCGATATGAAATCCGATAATCCCATTCAAATCTGCGCCGGTTTAATTTATATTTTAATCGGATTAAAATAAATTTCATTTGTGGATGATGGCATTTACCAGAAATAGTTTACCTTTCGTAACACGTCTTAAAAAACAGATCAGTATAATAATGGTAAAGGCTGATATTAATGCAATAACAAAGGTACATTTACAGGTAAACTCAAAACCCATTATTGCATAGGCAAAGGTTACTGAGAACGTACACCGGTTAAGGAATAACGATAACGACAGGAAATAACATGGACATAAGCGACACAGCTCGAAAAAAGCTGCTTGGTTTTCAAAGAAACGAAATCACGGAATACCATATTTACAGTAAGCTGTCTTCTGGTATAAGCGATAAAAATAACCGAAAAGTCTTAGAGGATATCGCATCTGATGAACTTCGGCATTATAATCAGTGGAAAGAGTATACACATCAGGAAGTCAGACCGAATTCTTTTAAAGTCTTTTTTTATGTATTAATAAGCAAACTGTTCGGACTTACTTTCGGAGTAAAACTGATGGAACGGGGGGAACAAAACGCTAAAACCAGTTATTCACAGCTCGCAGAAGAGATTCCCCAGGCGACAGAAATCGCAAAAGAAGAGGAGGAGCATGAAAACTCACTTTTACAGTTACTCGATGAAGAATATCTTCAGTATACAGGATCAATGGTTCTTGGGTTAAACGATGCCCTTGTTGAACTCACAGGTGCTCTTGCAGGTTTTACTTTTGCTCTTCAGGACACAAGAATTGTTGCACTCACAGGATCAATAACCGGTTTTGCTGCAGCATTATCCATGGCATCATCGGAATACCTCTCTACAAAAGCAGAATCTACCGCCAAAAGCCCTGCTAAAGCATCCTTTTATACAGGCACAGCTTACATCCTTACTGTAATTTTTCTGATAGCACCGTACCTGCTTGTTAACAATCTGTTTATCGCTCTTGGATGCACACTTTCCCTGGCAATACTCATCATTGCGGTCTTCAATTTCTATACATCTGTTGCTAATGACACATCTTTCAAAACACGTTTTCTCGAAATGGCAGGTATCAGTCTTGGTGTTTCTCTTCTCAGTTTCGGAGTCGGATTTTTACTCAGATATTTTTTTAATATTGATGTGTAACATAAAACTATGAACAAATGAGAAATTTGATAATACCTGATTAGTAACGATTGCTTTACGGAAAAGGAGATCACACCCATGACAGTAATTTCAATATCATATTTCGTTGCATGCCTTCGTATGCCCCGGGCTTTCTTTACTTTCTAGATCTCATGGAACTGATGGAATTGCGGGCCGAATCGTTCCAACCTCTTCAGAATACCGGTTCCAGTGTAAATCCTTTATACTTAGACATATCAACCAGTATCGGTTTTGTTCTCTGATGATTTTTCGTCTCAAACAGTACAATCTGGGGGTTTTCAAGATTGTCAGCATTATCCCGAGCTACGACACCATAATACCCGACTAACTGCGGTGTCGGAGCATTTACGATTTTTATTCGCGTACCGACAGGAAACAGGGGAACAACATTTGTTAATGTTTTTACGATTTCTGAATTCAATGATACTCCCCCTGACTGGATTAATTTACGAATGGCGTTTTTGATATCAACAGGCTCCTGACCCTCATGCGGCCTCCCATAAATCAACGAATCATATGCATCAGCAACAGATACAATCTCGGCAAAC
>DATGNN010000187.1:0-4510 GCA_035306725.1 Chitinispirillaceae bacterium
GCTCTGTATCGCTTGATAACATCTGCAAGATCAGAATCTTTTGTTGTAGCACTGAGCACCAGATGAGTTTCATCAGCTCCAAGCTGCATTAACAGATCCTTTAGTTCCTCCATATGCTCATTATTTTTCTGACTCCTCCCGGCAGTATCAATAAATACGATATCATCATTTCTGCATGCATCAAGGGCACCCGGAATTTCATCAGGAGAAAAAATCACCTGAAGTCCGACTTTCACAATCTCTGCAAACATTCTAATCTGCTCTATTGCAGCGATCCGATAAGTATCAGCAGTAATTATTGAAACATTTTTATTTTTGTTCAGGCAGCAATGTGCCGCTAATTTGGCAAGTGTAGTTGTTTTACCCGAACCGGTAGGACCTACAAAAGCAACTATAACCGGTACATTTTTTTTAAGACGCAAAGGCCCCGCTACAGGAAAAGATTTATTTAAAACCGATATAACTTTTTTTTCAATATGAGATTCAGAGATCAGGATATCTGTTCCACTCAATTTTTTGATAAGTTTTTCTGCTATCTGAGGCTTTACTTCATTATCTACCAGCTTTTTGTAAAATTTAGCCCAGCCACCAGTAAAACCATCATTATTTTCTCCATTACCATTTTCCAGTGTATTTTTTATCAATTCTTTCAATTCATTGATATTTTCCTTAAGATCACTAATCTGCCGGTTTTCAGATACATCTTTTAAACAAACCTCAGAACCAGAAAATGTTCCACTGTTTTTTAAAATTCTCTGGCCTGAATATGAATGATGTTCAGTTTCGGGGGGCTTCCATAAACGAACCTCAGGAGCATCCGGTTCATCTATATCAATAATATTTGAAGATCGCGGGCGAGAATAGACACCTGTTTTTGCTACTGTGGCCGGATTAACTTTCAATGGATGAAACGTCTGCGGTCTGGCCAACTCTTCATCTATGGCAGCAGTTACTTCCACTTCATCTTGTGATCCAAGAGAAAATACCTTTTTAGGCAGTTTCCTGGTTTTGAGAATGATTGCTTCTTCACCAAGCTCATTTTTTATCTCCAATAGTGCTTCACGCATACTTTTAGCAACATACTTTTTGATTCTCATATATCTCCACACCTTAACTGTTCCATTATATTACCAATACCAATTGAATACAACCTGTAAATTCTATTCTATTCAATAATTAAACAGTTACAAAGACACCATATCCAAAGATCTGATTTCTATTCCCGGAATAATCTCATTGTACGAAAGCACAACCAGATCCCGATAATTGTTTTCCGATAATCTTTTTAATGCACCACGTATTGTTGGTGAACATATTATTACTGGTATTTCTCCATTCTGTTTGACCTTCTCTGCTATTTCACCAATTCGCTCAAGAAGCCGCCCAACATCTCCTGGTGATAATGAGAGACTGAAACCGGATTCAGTTTCCTGAAGTGAACCCTCAAGCTTTGCTTCAAGATTTGGATCAAGTGTTATAACAGGGATGATACTGTTTTCATTTTTATAGTTTTCACAAATCTGTGGCGCAAGAGCATTCCTTACATATTCTGTCAGTATATCAGTATTTTTATTCCTTGATGCGATATTTGCAAGTGTTTCCAGTATCAATAACAGATCCCGAATCGAAACCCGTTCCCTGAGCAAATTCTGCAAAACTTTATGAACATCTCCAACAGAAAGCATCTCAGGTATCAGCTCATCCACAACTGTTGCATTTGTTTCTTTAATGTTATCAAGCAGATCACGCGCATCCTGACGTGTGAGAATTTCATGTGCATGCTGTTTGATAATTTCGGTCAGATGTGTTGCAAGAACTGCCGGCAGTTCAACAACTGTGTATCCTGCCAACTCTGCATCCTCTTTCTGACTTTCAGTAATCCAGAGTGCAGGAAGTCCAAATGCGGGTTCAACTGTAGAAATACCCCGGATTTTTTTGGTTGCAGTCCCCGGATCCATAGCCAGATATGCACCGCTCATCAGTTCACCTGAACCAACTTTAATTGTTCGTATTTTAATACTGTATTCATTGGGCTTGAGCTGAATATTATCACGAATCCTTATAGGTGGTATAATTATACCCAATTCTGTTGCAAGTTGTCTGCGAATCATGGTAATACGATCAAGAAGATCACCTCCCTGTTTTATATCAACCAGTGGTATTAAACCATAACCGATCTCCAGTTCCATCGGATCTACATGAAGATAGTTTTCAACCCGCTCTTCACTTTCTTGTTGTGGTGTTTTGTTATCCTCTTCAACTTTTTTTTCCAACTCTTCTTTTGCCTTTACGGAACCTATATATGAAGCGCCAAGAGCAGAAAAACCCATTGTTATAAAGGGGATTTTCGGAAAACCAGGAATTAAAGCAAAAAACAGCATCATACCACCAGCTACACCAAGAACTTTTGGACGAGAAAAAAGCTGTGTTGTTATCTCCTGGCCAAGATCATTTTCTGATGCAGCCCTGCTGACAAGAATACCAGCACCTGTTGAAATCATCAGTGCCGGAATCTGCGACACCAGACCGTCACCTATTGTCAATGCGGTGTAAGTACTTAAAGCAGACTGAAAATCCATTCCAATCTGGGCAATACCAATTATAAAACCTCCGATGATATTTATAATTGTAATAAGGATACCGGCAATAGCATCTCCCCTCACAAACTTCGAAGCACCATCCATAGCCCCGTAAAAATCCGCTTCCCTGGATATTTGCTGCCTGCGAAAACGGGCCTGATCTTCATCAATTATCCCTGCATTAAGATCAGCATCTATTGCCATCTGTTTCCCGGGCATAGCATCAAGAGTAAATCTGGCTGCGACTTCGGCTATACGCCCTGCCCCTTTTGTAATCACAACAAACTGAATTATCACAATAATCAGAAAAATTATTGCACCAACAACCATATTACCCCGGGTTACAAATGTACCAAATAATTCAATTACCTGACCAGCATCAGCCTGACTTAAAATCAACCTCGTAGTAGCAACATTCAATGACAGCCTGAAAAGAGTTACAGTTAAAAGCAATGAGGGAAAAACCGAAAACTCAAGGGCCTCTCTTGTATACATCGAAACAAGCAGAATAATCATTGCAAGACATAAGTTCAAAGACAGCATCAGATCCATCATTATTGTAGGAATTGGTATGATCATTACAATCAGAATACCAATTACACCCAGAACAATAATAAGATCCCGCTGTTTGCCTATATTTCGCAAAAACGGTGTATCAAGATAACTTGTAACTGAAGATGAAATATTACTGGAATTCATTTCTCATAATTTTATACTATTGGTTATCGGTTTAAAAGTATAATGTTTTAAAGTTGCAGCCTTCCGGCACCCAATTACCTTTGTATCTCATTATAAATATTAACATTACGACACTTTGTTAAACCATTTTCTTCAACATGAAGAACCCGGGTGTAATCTCTTTTCATAGTTGATTTTGCGTGAAAACGTCCATAACCTTACAATTGTTACCCTTGCGCACAGAATGTTCAAAATCAATTGTAATTCATTGATTTCATGCAGCATTTCGGTTTTTCAAACGAAAGACATAAGCAAGGATTTCTGCCACGGCTGCAAAAAACTCCATTGGAATTGGTAATCCAATATCCACTTTGTCGTACATAGCCCGTGCAAGCGGCTTGTCTTCTACAACAGGAACATTATTATCTTTTGCCAGATTCTTGATTTTCATGGCAATCATTCGTTTTCCTTTTGCAACAACAACCGGCGCATCACTTCTCTGTGGCTCATATTTCAAGGCAATGGCTAAATGCGTTGGATTTGTAATAACTACAGTTGCTTCAGGAACCTTTTCCATCATCCTCCGCCTGGCCATTTCCCGCTGAAGAGCTTTGATACGCGATTTAACCTGCGGATCACCATCAAGCTGTTTTCTTTCTTCCTTTAATTCCTGTTTGGACATTTTCAGTTTTTTTTCATGATCATATCTCTGATACGCATAATCAAGAATTGCAATAATTAACAAGACAAGTGCAATCCGCATGATTATTTTGTATGCGACACCCATTGTAAAAGAGAAGATAGTCGAAACAGATGCATCAGAAAGCATCAGCATATTATCAAATTCATTTTCAAGTGTGTTAAAGGCAACAATACCAATAACTAATAGCTTTGCAATGTTTTTAGCAGTTTCCACAACAGATCTCAATGAAAAGAGACGTTTGAAACCACTTAACGGATTGATTTTTTCGATTTTTGGTTCAAGCGGTTTTAATGTAAACATAAACCCCACCTGAACTATATTTGCAACTATACCGCTTAATAAAATGGCTCCAACAGTGGGAAATGTTGTTTTTAAGAGTAATATCAATGCCTTATGTATTAAATATATAAGTTTCTTATCATTAAAAACCGGATCTGAAATAATTTTGATGAACTCTATGATACCATTACCTAACTCATTGATAATCCAGGGTCCTGTAATTTTCAGGACAACAATACCGGTTATCAGTACCATAACTGAATTTACTTCG
>DATGNN010000188.1:0-5219 GCA_035306725.1 Chitinispirillaceae bacterium
CTACAGGAATCGATTACGCTGCGAAAAATCCGGCTGTTGTAGTCAGGGTTGGTGGTAATGATAAGGATGAAACTGATGACGAGTATGTTTTTCCGCTTTACTATTCTACAGATACCGGAAAAACTTGGACAAAGTTCAAGACCCATCCCGACCCAAAAATAAATTATAAAGGAAAAATAACTGTATCCGCAGACGGAAAAGTAGTATTATGGAATCCACATGAAAAAAACATACTATTGCGAACCGATAACTGGGGCGAGACATGGAGTACATGTAGCGGTATATCTGCACAGAAATGTTTTCCTACAGCAGATCCCGAGAATCCTGATATTTTTTATGCCTTTAGCAGTGGAGTATACAAAAGTACAGACAAGGGTAAATCTTTTGAAAAAATTGGAAGTGCTAATTTTTCCTGGACGACTGATATGCAGGTTACTCCGGGCCGAGAGGGGCATGTATGGGTAACGGGTTATGCCTGGGATGGTATTAACGGGGGCTTTCTGGCAAGATCTATAGATGGGGGCGAAACGTTCGTAAATATTGATCCTGAAGCTGATGATAAATATACACAGAAAATCCAGCATTGTGAGGCTATTGGTTTTGGTAAAGAATCTCCGGGAGCATCATACCCGGCAATTTATATTTATGGAACGATAAATAATGTAAAGGGAATTTTCCAGTCGGTTGATGAGGCAAAAAGCTGGATACGAATAGATGACGAAATGCATCAGTACGGATCATTATCAAATGGTAATTTCGTCCGTGGTGATGCAAATGTTTTCGGAGTGGTGTATAGAAGTACTGCAGGAAGAGGTATTGCGGTACGGGTTCCTCAATCCATGGTTGGTATTAAAGATAGATTCAGCAAACCAGCGAATAGCTCTTTGCGAATAGTTAATCGCGGGGAGAATGAGGCTTTTATAAGAAATCGTTATACTCTTGATGGAAGACTTGTTTCAAAATTACCTGTTAATTATTTGGGTAAACTGAACAAGCAGCGTGTAAGCGGAGTGACAATATCCGTATTGAAGAATAAAAATGGAAAAATATTGCGGGTAAAAAAGATACAGACTGTGAGATGATTCTGTTTATGGATTACCTGAACCTGACGGTTCTCTTTACGAGATCCGTTTTGCAACTATAAAAAGGAAAAAATACCATGAGTAACGAAAACTCATCAATTCACGAATTCGATTTCAACTTGATCTGCGAGTATTTTTCAAACCTGGGCAGGCAAGCACCTGGTAGTCCCGAAACAACTATTCAGGCATTAAATTTTATCAGGCATTTAACAACTGAATCCCGGATTGCTGATATTGGTTGTGGAACCGGCAGTCCAACCATGGTTTTAGCTGATCATGTACCGGGACATATTACTGGAATCGATTTGTTTCCAAAATTCATAGATATATTTAACAGTAATGCCCAAAAACTGAATATTCAAGATAGGGTTAAAGGTATTGTTGGTTCAATGGAAAACCTTCCTTTTCAGGATGAAGAACTGGACCTGATCTGGTCGGAAGGAGCAATCTATAATATTGGTTTTAAGCGTGGCTTAAACGAATGGCACAAATTTTTGAAACCGGGAGGTTACATTTCTGTTTCAGAAGCATCATGGTTTACCGAAGAGCGACCCTCAGAGATTGATGAATTCTGGAAAGATGCTTATCCGGAAATAGATACTATTTCAAATAAGATTGCACAAATGCAAAAGGCCGGATACGTTCCAATTGCTGTTTTTGCTCTACCTGAAAACTGCTGGATTGAAAACTTTTATAATCCACAAATTACTGTACAGAAAAATTTCCTGATAAATCATGAAGGAAACAATACAGCAGAACAACTTATAGTAAATCAAAGACATGAAGCCCAATTGTATTACAAATATAAGGACTTCTACGGTTATGTTTTTTATATAGGGAAAAAATTTTGAAAGGTAACCAGTTTGCCGGGCAATTCTCTTCATTGTCATTTTAAATCAAGCAACCGGGAAAACCGGTCTGCTTAACAGATGTCAATCGATCGTTGATTATGAAATATCAAAACCATATCTGAAAGGGAATGATTCAAATGAGTAACAAGGAAACCATTTACAAGGAAAGGTTTCAAAAACAGATAAATTTTTTAATGGAAATAGACAAAGTTAAAAGCATATTCAGAAAAACAAGAATAATAAACAACAAGAGATATGAAAATGACGCCGAGCATGCGTGGCATATGAGCATGATGGCAATTATCCTGTCGGAATATGCAAATGATAAAATTGATATCTGCAAAGTCGTTAAAATGGCATTGGTTCACGATCTTGTTGAAATTGATGCTGGTGATACGTTCCTTTATGATGAAGATCAGTCCGGGAAATACAAAAAAGAAAGAGAATGCGCAGAAAGGGTATTTGGTTTATTACCAGAAGATCAGCACAAAGAGTTTCTGAATCTATGGGATGAGTTTGAAGCGAAAGAAACTTGTGAAGCAAAATTCGCCGGAGCGGTTGACCGTTTAGGGCCGGTCATGCAAAATTACTTTGACAATGGGCATGCCTGGCAGAAACATGGGGTTACTTCAGACAAAGTTTTAAACGTTAACAGTCAGATTAAAAACGGGTCTGATGTAATATGGGAATACGCAAAAGGTCTGATTGAAAAAGCAGTTGAAAATGGCTATCTTAAAAGTTAAATCACGAAAACTGATACAGGTTTGGTCCTTATTTTTGATATAAAATAGTGAATATGTCAAAGACGATGGGTTTAACAAACTATAATAAATTATAGTTTGTCATAAGTTTGCAGGTATGATTCAATAAGGAAAATTTTCTATGAAAATCAACATTTATTTTTTGATTGTTGGTATACTTTCCATTCTTTTCAGTATTACCCACGCCTGGAATGGACAATCAGCCATTCTGCCTTTGATAGAAGCAACTGGTGTTGAGTCAACCATAAAAACAACAATCTTCTATGTATGGCACATAATATCTGTCGAGAATCTGGTATTCGGGATCGCATTTCTCGGAATGGCTTTTAGTAAAAATCAGTCGAGAGTTAAATTTGCTGCCTGGACAATCATGTCACTCATAGCTGCCCGCTGGTTAGTTCTTTTCATCAGTACTCTCTTAAGAGATATCACTGGTATTGAAAACTTAATGGTGGATTCGATAGCAATAATTATCTATATCGGTCTTATACTACTGGGAATAAGAAAAGGGAATACTTAAAATATAATTTATTTCTTGTCAGCAGCTGGAGCTTGTGCGCAGTAATGCAGTAAAATCCATTAAGCTATGATTTTACTGCCAATAAGGTGACTAATATGAATACTGTTTTAAGAGGACAGCATTAAAAATGGTATTTACTTCAGTGGTTTAAGAACAAAAGGTTCTTTGCGGTAGTTGTTGAGTTCACCTGCGTGATTCAGGAGGAATTAAACAGGGGACAAATGTTTCTGTTTTACTGTAAACGGGATATCAAAGCCTCAAAAATCGACACCAAAGCTTCAAATATCGAAATCAGCCGGCCCGAATCCAGTATCAAAGTCTGATTTTGGCCGGCTCTCATTGAATTTACACCGGCTCAATTAGAAAAAGCGGGCTTTAAAGTCGATTTTATCGCCGGCTCACCCAGATATTTTTCCGGCTATACCTGAAAATCGAAGGCTTTGTTTGCCCAAAAATAGCGGCTGAATTTAGGAAATAACCGGCTGAATCTGAAAAATGACCGAATCTATCGATTTCTGAAACCAGGTATTACGACTTTTAGCAAAGTTTTTAAAGTATTTTTATAATCTGGGGGGCATCAAACACACGTGATACCCGCGATAACAATAATTCCCGAGTTCCGATTGAGAACGAGAGTTAACAACATTTCTGGTTTACAATTATTGAATTGAGAATTTTTTTATTCTCATTATCAAGCTATCTCTTTTTCAAAATGGAGTGGCGATTTAACCGGAACAGATAACCCTTTTCAGATTTCTGTAACTTCAGACTTAGATATAACCGCACTGTTCACCAAAAAGAATACGGACCTGCCAACCGATCCGGAATCGTTGACCACCATAAAAGGAGTAATCACCAGCGACACTACCTGGAATTCAGATGTTACCATCGATGGTGCTTTGAATATACAGGGTAATGTTGTATGGTCCAGAAAAATAAAAGTGAACGCAAAGCAAAACGCTGTTGTTACCATTTCCAAAGGTGGTTCTTTGACTATACAGGAAGGTGTTATGGTAACCCTGAGCACAGGCTCCTACATCCAATCCGGGTATAACAGTGCGGCAACTCTTGTGGCAGCAGGAACAGACTCCCTCCCTATCACCTTCACCAAAGATACAACTGTACAGAACTGGGGAAATGCCAGTACAAACGGTGCCGGAATATTGCTTAGCAGCAATTCTACTGCATCAACATCATTGAATTACTGCATTATTGAGCATGCGACCGGTGGAATATATATAGATGGAATAACACCGGTGATTACAAATTGCATTATCCGCAACAATGCAGGTTATGGTATCTATTTCAATGGACAGGCGATGCCCAAAGATTCCGCATCTTTTGTTAACAACTCCATCACCGGAAATGGTAAATACCCTATAAGCATCTCTTCTGAGGGCATCACCAATCTTTCGGGTGATACACATATGGACGACAACACCTCAGAGGGTATTGAGGTCAGAGGTGGCAATGTTACCAAAAGCGGAACCTGGAAACTGCACAACCAGCCTTATAACTTTACAGGGAACACCAGTACCAAAATTCAAGCATCAGCCGGCGTAGCAATTACGGTTGATCCGGGAGTAATTTGCAAATTCGATAATGCCAACTATATCGAGGTCGGATATTCAGATCCGGGAACATTCATTGCCTCAGGGAATGATACCTTGCCTATTGTTTTTACCCGTATAGAAGGTATTGAGAATTGGGGACATACCAGCGGCGGAATTCTTATCTCTTCAAATGCTACCAATAACTCCGCTTTCAATTGTTGTATAATCGAGTATGCCACCTCAGGCCTTCGAATTCAAAACAGCTCGATTGTCATAAACAACTGTAAAATTCGTAACAATGCTAACTATGGAGTTTATTTTGAAAATGAATCAGGTCCTAAAGATACAGTTTCGTTTATTAAGGACTCCATTACCGACAATGGTGGCTATCCGCTTAGCATACATGCAGATAAGGTGATTAACCTTTCAGGTGAAACTTATTTCAGCGGCAA
>DATGNN010000189.1:0-6605 GCA_035306725.1 Chitinispirillaceae bacterium
TGGGATAAATGCGGTCAGGTATATGCTGAAGCTTCAAAAAAGTGGTCAGTCAAAAGATGCTGAAAAACTTTTTAAAAAAGCGATCAGTCAGATTCTTGGTGAAGAAGCTCTGGATCTGGAAAGTCTGGCTGCACGAAGAAAACGGTCGGGAGAACATTTGCCTTCGATGAACCTTGGTGATTTTTTCTTTACCGATGATGACCTGCTTAATCCTGACGATGACTATGAAGACGGGGAAGTTGATCTGTGAAACTATCTGAACAGGTTACTCTTATACCATATTTTCATGGTAAACTTGTATTTGCCCGTCAAGTCAGGAATCTTTGTCTTCAAAGCAAATGGGACTGTATTGCTGTAGACATTCCCGGCACTTTTGAAACTGATATCAGGGCTGCTGTTGAAACTCTTCCGATAATCAGTGCACTCGTTGCCAAAGACCGCGACAAAATGGTGTATTACTGTCCGATTGACCCTTGCGACGCAGCCATAGAAGCAGTTCGTCAGGGTTTACAGAACCACTTACCGGTATTTTGCATTGGTTCGCCTTTTCTCAAGGAACCACCACTGCTTCATTCGCTTCCTGATGAATACGCGGCAACAAAAACAGGATTTGAAGCTTATAATACTTTGTGCCTCAAGGCTATTGGTAATGCTGAGGACGGCAGTAATGAAGATCTTGAGGGGCAGTATTGTGCACACAAGATTCATCAGTTACGCTCCAGGTTTAACAATATCCTGGTTCTGGTACATTTCAGTAAATATGTACGGACAGTTTATCATTTCAAACAGGAAAAAACCTACAATCTAAGCTTTCCTGAAAGCAATGATTATAATATACAAAAATTTATAATAAACCCGGATCATCTCTATTTTGCTTTGGGAGAATTACCGTTTATTACGGGAAAATATGAAAAAGAAAGATACGACATTTTTTCGGGTCCATTTGACATTGTAGACACTGTAAAGGATCTCTTTCGTGAAACCAGGGATGAGTACAGTGAACATGATGAGATACTTGAGCTTTCACCGGTAAGAATCCAGACAGCACTCACCTATTTGCGTAATCTTACAATCATGACCGAACGATTCATTCCGTCACTGTTTGATATAGTTGAAGCTGCCAAGGGGGTTGGAGGAAACTCATTTGCTGTACGGATTCTGAAAAGTGCAAAATACTATCCATATATTCCGTTTGAAAAACGCTCCGAAATACTTGGAATCGGAATAGACAGAGTGTCATCACAATCACTTGGCGGTTTATTTGAAGCAGTTAATCTTTTTCGTGATTTTCAAATACATTGGCGTACAATCTCGATAAAACCGGATCCTGTACCGGACAAAAAAAAACAGTACAGATTCTCCTGGAATCCATTCAGTATGTGTTCACATGTACCTGAAGACATAAGGATAGAGCGGTTTAACAGTTTTGTGCGGAAAAAAGCAGTAAAGATACTGGTTGAAGACTATATAAAATCGGAAAAATTCTGTACTTCAGTAAAAGACGGTATTGATATCAGGGAAACATTGCGAAACTGGCATACAGGTGGTATTTATGTCAAGGAGATACCTCCCTCACGGGGAAAAGTGGACACTGTAATTATGATTTTTGACCAGAATCATGATGAAAAATACCCTCATTGTACGACCTGGTATGCGGAACACGAAAACGAATCCACTTTAAGTTTTTATGCTACTGATCCTTATGAAAATTTAACCGGGCCTGGAATATCGAAATGTTACTACGGAGGCCTTGCACTTCTTTATCCACCCAGAAACACACCTGACATTTTTCATTTTACCCGTAATCTCCAGTTCCCCAACCTTGCTTCACGGCTTACCTATGGAGCGCTTCTTTTCAGCAGTGAAAAATCGGTTGCGTATATTGCACTCAAAAAACCGGACACGCAACTGAAACAGATGGCATCCAGTTTAAAAAAACACCTGGTATGGATACCTTTGAACCGGTTTTCCAACGAAACGCTTCGGCGCCTTAGACGATTCCATATCCTTAATGGTAAAATAGTAAGAAGCTGGGCAAACAGATACATTGGAGATTAGGAAGCAGGCAGGTTAAAAGGTGTATTCGGGAAAAAGAAATTTTTATAGTGTCGGAATGTTTTCTTTATTGGCAGTACTTTTTCTCCTGTTTTTACCAAAAGAATTGTTCTGCGGGAGTTTGGATTCGGAGGAAACCTTTTTTGATAATATTGAATTATCAATTCGTAATGAGTACATACAATGTACAGGCGATTCATCACCCCAGCCGATCCATACGATCTTAAAGTGGAAAAACAGTATAGACAGCCTGACCAGTTTACCCCAATATGCCAAACTTTTTAAAAGTTATTGTAAAGAGACCGGAATCAATCCCGTTGATGTTCGTGCATGTGATATACTGGAGTGGCAAAAAAGAAAATTACGAGAAAAAGCAGAAACCGAAAACCTGATTCATGAACATATAAGGCGCACAGAACAGAAAAAAAGTGACAGTGCTTTTGCTGAAAGAGAGATTTCGGGGATCAGTCGTTCAGTATTCGATTATCATGATATTCCTTTCGGAGTTTCAAAAAAAACATTCAGATATCTTGCTGAAAGATCCGGACTGACAAGTTTATACGACAGGGGGCACTATATCGAATCGGATTCTGTTCCTTTGGGCAATTTTTTTTACAAGGGTGCATTTCATTTTGATACCAGTGGCAAGTATTCCAAGTATGAACTGGAAAGTGAATCATTTCCACTGGATTCACTTGACAAAAAGGTTCGTTTTATTGCAGAAGACCTGATAGCTGATTTCAGAATAAAAAGTGGTAATACCCCAGATCATTTATACGGGGTAGGCCGATTTGATATAGTTTCTGGAAGGCTTTCGATTTTGGCGGTGTGGAGAACTGAAAATATTTCTGCATATATCGGACTGGCGACATATAAATACAGGTATTATGCTAAAGCGATTATTTCGAACCATTAAGAAAGATTTTAAAATCAGACGATTCTGGTTTAATATAAGTGGAAATAATTCTCATTTAAAATCTGGAAGAGTATAAACAACCCGGTGAGATCAACAATTAATCGTGCAATAAGAACAAATACCGGTTTTTTTTCAGTTTCCCAGGGTTTTCTGGATTTTTCGGGTTTTTCACCGGATTTTCTGGTTTTATAGATAACAGTAGCCATTATTTAAAAGCTCCAATGAATCCGCTCATTAATTCGAACTCATTTATTGTATATTAAAAATCGGAGTCTAACAATAATGAAAGAGTTCAGAATACGCAGTTTTGCGTGGTTTGATACAATAATAATTTTATTTTTGGCAACCGTTGTTCTGGCTGCGTTTCCTTTTCTGTCTTCCATTAAACCAGGCAAGGTAGTTGTTTATAAGGATAATTCCGTTATTGCAGAGTATCCGGTTACAGAAGGGCGAGTTTTTGAAATAGCAGGTGCAGACGGGCCAGTCAAGATCAGGATTGATAACGGTTCTGTGCAGGTAGTTTCTTCATCATGCGCTCATCAGGTTTGTGTAAACCATGGCAGGATTTCCCGTCCTAATTCACAAATAATATGCGTACCGAATCATATTCTTATTACCATAAAACCAGCTGACACATCACAACAGGATTTTGATGCAATCGCACGTTAAACATAATGAAATTATTGCCCGAAAAACGATCTGTCTTCTTGTTGCAGTAGCTTTAAACGCGTTAGAGCTATTTATTCCCAGAATTCCTTTTCTTCCGTGGCTTAAACCGGGTCTGGCAAACGGCATAACAATAATATGGATTATCCGGTTTGGGGCTAAGGATGCGCTTCTTTATACGATTCTCAGGTCGTGGATTTCCGGTTTTTATTTTGGGTTTTCGTTTCTTACCATTATTCTGAGTATCAGTGGTGGGATTTTTGCGACGTTCATGATGAGTGTAGCTTGGAAAACGCTTGGGAAAAGAGGTATGCTTGGAACTGTTGGAATGGGGATAATCGGAGCCGTATTTCATAATGCAGGACAGATGATTGCGGTTTACTTTGTACTGACACGTAACACATCTGTTTTTTATCAGATCCCGTTTATGGGAGCCGCATCACTTGTTTTCGGTGGTATTGTGGGCGTGATTGTACCAGTACTGTGGCGAGTATTAAATAATGGCGAAATTTCAAGAATATCAGGCATTTCTACTCCTTTGAAGGATTATTCTGCCAGAGATGTTGTGGTTTCTTTATCAATTCTTGTTTTCTGTATTTCTCTTTTTTCTGTATCGGATTACCGTATACTTCTTATGATTGCTGCCGCGGTAACAATCGTGGTATCGGTTCTGAAAAGAAACGTAAAGGAGTTTTTATATCCTTTAAAATTCTGGCCTATATTTCTTTTTATTCTTTTCATATATCTTGGTTTTTCTTACGGTAAGCGAATAGAGTACATTCCATTTCTGACTTATGAGGGAGTAAATATCGCATTTTCGCAGATTTTGCGGGTATGGACATGGATAATGAGTGGTTTGATACTGAAGCGGTTTCGGTTTAATGAGATTGTCTATTCATTTTTGAAAAAGATATATCCTTCACATACCGAAACTTTGATATCTGGCATACTTGCGCTGGAGTATTTTCCTGAAGTGATTGGTTATGCGAAAAGCAGGGAGTGTTTATCCGGGTTGAATTTTCTTAAAAAACCTTTTGATTCATTAAATGGATTCACAGCACGCATACAAACGTATATTTTATCGGCCCTCAGTAGCGGTAATAAACAGGAATAATGAATCTGAAAAAGGTGTATTTAGCTATCAGACCATTTTTTTGATTAAAGAATCCTTTAAAAAAGTTTGACATAGTCGTAATAGAATTGTATTTTTAAGTCACTTCATTACAAAACAGTATTGATAGTGCAATTAAAATTTGACATTATTGGTCAGTAGCTCAGTCGGCAGAGCAAGTGGCTGTTAACCACTGGGTCGGGGGTTCAAGTCCCTCCTGACCAGCCAATATATTAAAAGGGGTTCTGAGAAATCGGAACCCTTTTTTTTATACAAAAATTCAGCAAATCCAGACTCACAACATTACTTAATGTTTTATTAAGCTCAGTCGGTCCCGACTTCATGTCTTAATATTTATGTACGCCGAGCGCACACGACCCCCGCGGCAGTTTATTACAGCTCTGCTATTCCCTCTTGGGGGCGTGTGGAAACCTGTGTATCTTTTAAAATTTCAAATAGATATTTATGGCTTGTCGCAAAATTCGAAGGCAAAACATCTCGCATTCTGACATACTACACCGTAACCGTGTATGAATTCGAGCCAGCAGTCCATTTTGGTACCCCGCGTTTTCAGATTTAACCAAATATTCTTGAGTTAATAGTCTGTTTTCTTTAGCTCTGAAAGAGCTTTTTATAACAGCCCGGGCTGAAAGCCCGGGTAAAAGTAAACCTATTAATTATTCTTCAAGCCCTGAAGGGGCGGGATATTTCGGAAGCTCAAGGTATGGTCCAGAAAATATTTTATGTACGGACCTGTAAACTGTTTTTCCAGAGCAATAAATGACTTATTGAAATAAAAAGGATATTAAGCAAGCCGTGCTTTCGCGCCCTGCGACCCAGATGATCTTAATCCTTAATTTCAAATAATATTATTTATAAAGAGTGGTAGTAAAAATTAATTTGTACGGGCTTTCGCGCCCGAACGACGAGGTACTTTGTCACTGCCGTTCCTTAAAGGTAAAGTATTCCAGTGTAGGAACACTGTTTCTATTATGTCTTTTGCCTTTTGCTCCAGGGCAAAAAAGGAACCAAACCGCAAAATTATATAATATAGCAAAGCCGAAGGCTAAACACCTTACGGTTAAAGAATGGTAATGACAAACCGCAAAATTATATAATATAGCAAAGCCGAAGGCTAAACACCTTACGGTTAAAGAATGGCAATGACAAACCGCAAAATTATATAATATAGCAAAGCCGAAGGCTAAACTCCTTACGGTTAAAGAATGGCAATGACAAAATGCCCTTGCGGCCATGTTTCGCTTATCACCTGCACCGAAAAAGGAAATAATGTAAATAAGAATTTTATGACTTTATTCAGTACGCAGCTTTTAAATTCTCCCGACGTGAAGTCGGGATCGAACATTAAAAGCCGCTTTCTTTGGTGCAGTTGCTGCTCAACATAAAGGCTGCGGAGAAGCAATATTTCTTAATCCACTGAAGTGGATATCGATTAAGAAAATTATAAATCGCAACAGGAAAATGTCTGAACCGCTGATTGTACTTGATTAGGATGATTAAAACCATGATTGATTTTTTTGATTATTTTCCTGTCTTTCTTTAAACAGGATTTATTCGCATTTTAAGAGATTCGAACCTTTAAAACATTGTCAGAATCACGGATTGAGAAGATTGCACGAATTACACTGATAAATATTGATCGTTTGTAATCACCCCTGTCTTTCAGTGAAATCTCATAATCAGTGCCAATCGAAGCAAAAGTATGCAGATTAAGAGATTCGAAACTTTAAAACATCATCTGAATCACGGATTGGGAAGATTGCACGAATTACACTGATAAGTATTGATTATTTGTAATCATCCATATCTTTCGGTGAAATCCTATAATCAGTGCCA
>DATGNN010000190.1:0-4259 GCA_035306725.1 Chitinispirillaceae bacterium
CGATATTCATACAGTACGTTATTATTGACGTGTTAGAGACCGGAAAGTGTAAAATACTTTTTGTAACAGTTTTTGTCTCAGAAAGGTTATTTCCTGTTTGAAATTAAAGTGAACGACACTTTAATATCCGGTAATTGGCAAAACATTTGTTTTTCCGTCATGATGTTTAATATTTAACAGATAAAATCCATTTCTCAATGGAATTTTCATTCTTTCGGTACGGACTGATGATGAAAAAACCTGACGACCGTTCAAAGTAACAAGAGAAACGTTTTTCATTTCCCTGCTGGTATTAAATGAAATATAACCATTTCCTTTTAATAGCCTGATCTCATATTTTTTTCTTGAATCTTTCGTATTGCGATAAAATGCAGATGTTTCAGTTGATATGATATCAATATAATCCAGGTTAACCAGACTTTCTCCCTCACCTTGCCACTCAACACGGAGGGTATATTCACCCTTGTCAAGAAAGAATTCGGGTGATGGTTCGGTAATAGTCCAGTTTTGCCATCCCCCGGTGTTTTGCACATTCCATGATGCCACTGTCTGATTTCCGATTTTGGCTGTTATGGTACCACCATTGGAACCATCGCCTGAAGCAACACGGGCAGTGGCACTGAACTGTGAGGCCTCCTGAACTGTAATGATATATTCTACCCAGCAGCCGGGTGTAGTATAGCCAAGACTTGCTCCACCGCTGATACTGCCTCCTGGATTTTCTACCTGCGGACCGTTATCTGAGACTGCAACAAACGATTCAGCTTCAACGATTCTTGGAATGGCAAGTGTATCAATAACAGGTTTTTCATATTCAGGTCTGGATAAAAGCCGATTTCTTATCCATTTTCCGGATTCAGAAATATGCTCTTCACCCCAGTTACCATCAGTAGGTGCACCGGAAACAAGAGCTGCAGAGGATTCACCGATATCTGATAGCGACCAGTTGGCCCAACTGATCATATTTTCATCAGCCCAATCGAGCCATATTTCTGAAGAATCTGTGTAAATCCCGCCATCACCACTTGCCAGAGAAAGACCAAACTCTGTTATAAAAAGAGGGAGCCCATTTTCGAGTGCATAATCAGCTTTCATACGAAGTGAATCTGCATGTGTGCCTGCATAGAAATGCAGGGTGTATGCGATATTTTCAAACTCATTTAGCGGGTCATCTGCTGCAACATCAACATGTTGAGACCAGACTGGGGTTCCAACAACAATAAGATTGTTGCTATGTTCCCGGATAACCGGAATTACCTGTTTTGAATAATTTTTAATATCATCCCATGTGTCCAAACCGCCCTCACCGGTACCATTAACGTTATCCGGTTCATTCCATATTTCCCAGATAATATTGGGAGTGTTACCATATTCCTGTGCTATTTGCCCGAAAAATTCTTTTGCTTTATCGACATGAAGATTGGCATCATGGTCATGCCAGTCCACTATAACATAGATTCCTTTCTGTATTGCTGCATCAATTATTGTTTTCACCATAAGTTTCTGACCATCAGGATCATCTACATATCCGCTTGTCCAATCTGCTTCGATAGTCATGGCTGCTCTTATTAATGTGATATTCCAGTTATCGACAAGTGATTCGACAACGTTGCGATTATAGAAGTTTTCACCTCCCCATGCAGTCCAGTACATACTCATTCCGGCTATCTGCACCGGCTTACTGTCAACAGAACCAACAATTCGGTTTTCATCGGTAATAAGGGATCCATGAGTTTTAACTGGAGTACCTGCCTGGATTGGCAAAATAGTGAAAAGAGAGAAAATTATTAAGCGCTTTAACATGAGATCCTTCCTGTACGTTATTAATTCTAAAACCTGGATTTTGAATATTTTAAATTCCTGTTAGATACAATATCTTAGAAAATAGCATTAAAACAGAGTGTAAAAAAGATCCAAACAGGATCCGATTTAAACAGGTATTTAATATTTCCCAAACAATTATGGTTAGGGGAAATCTTAACAGATATGATACAATATACAAAATGTATATACTTATTTAATGGGGCTGGTAATAAATAAGTGATAAATTCCTGAATCTGGTTCAAACCTGAAAGCAACAATAAATTAACTTTCTTTCTTCGAAAATCTCTGATAGATAAAACCAGTTAAATGGTGGGGGTTAATAAGCCACACGGTTGAGTTGTAAGGTTAACTCATTGATATTAAAAGAAATACAAAACAATGTGAATTGAACATGGGGTGAATCAACCACATTAGTTTCATGTTAACTTGTAATGAAAAACAGCGTAACTGGTGATATATCAACAACATACAATCTTGGCACGTCTTTTGAATATTAGCAGTCACAAGAACAAACAATCCATTAATTTTTAACAGGAGGTATTTATGAGGTTCTTACTAACAGTTATTCTGGCTGGTGCTGTAATCGTTTCTGCACAAAATGGTCCAAAGCAGGGGAATCCTGACCAGATAGCAGAGCAGTTAAGACAAAAGCTCAATGTTGCTCTCAAAGACGCTGAAGGTGAATGTGAGAGGGCACAGAAGGCAATTGAACAGATTCAAAAGCAGGTCAGGGAGATGACTCAGGAGCAAAAAGAGGCATTGATGGAAGAAAAGCGTGTACAAGCACAACAGAGACTTCAGAATGCTATTCAAAACATCGAAAAAGCATCACAAAAGGTTGCTGCACAGGTTGAAGAAGTACGGGAGAAAGTTCAGAAACGACTTCAGGAAAAAGCTGCTGAGTTAAAAGAGATTCAGGAAAGAATTAATACCATGGAAAAAAAGGCTAAAGGTTCAGGTCCTCAAAGCAGTGAGGAATAACTTTCAATACAGCGGTTTTCATGGGAATATGCATGATAATCCAGTCCTCATGTTTTCCATGGAAGCCGTTTTTAAAAAAGGAGAGTTATCATGAAATTTTTAATGATCTGTTTGATACCTGTTTTGAGTTTCAGTTTGATATTGGCACAGGATATTAAAACCGAAGCAAACGAAGTGAAAGAGGCCGATTGTAAAATTGATCGGTTGTTTGATCAGATAATGTTAACTTTTCCACAAGAGATAAAAATGAAAATTGACTCTGCAGGTTCTCAAAAGAGTATACCAGAATTTCAAAAGAAACTGAAACATCAGGAAAGTACTTTAAAGGTTTCTGAACAGCAGCAAAAAAAGATTGACAAATTGTCACCTGAATTAAAAAAACAGGTAGAAAAGACTATTGAAGATATTGAAAAAAGGAGAAATGAAAGGGCTCTTCAATTCAGGGAGTATAAGCAGAAATAGATATAAAAAAGGACTGGAACAAAAATGTTATCAAGTTTGATAGTGACCGGAAAAACGGTGCGTAAATGCACGTTTTTTTTCTATTTAGAGTGAATCTTCTGGCCAAAACAACTGCGGTTATTACAGTTTCTTTGCTTTTCAGAATGTACCTGATTTGGTTTCGGAATATATTCAAGTTTTATCAGAAAAATTACCCTAAACTTGCAGAATTATAAATCTGTTGATTAAAAAAATGAAAAAGGATAAAATCTGAAAATGAAACTAATAATAGCATTTTCAATGTTTTACCTTTATTTTTTCTATTCTGGACCTGGGTATTGTAATGATGTATCCAGGGAGGCGGCGGTGCAGCCATTTGGACAGATAAGTCTTGAATGGGCAGAAAAAGGAAATAACGATTCTGCCGACTTTTATATGAAGAAAGCATACAGTAATGGTATGTCGGATGACAGTTTGTTTTATATCTGGGCGCAGATATCTGTAAAAAAGGGATCTCTTGATACTGCTCTGGCACTAAATTATGCATCAAAACCAGACACGAATACAAGACTGTACCGCTTAATTTTAGAGCAGAGATATACTATTTATTCTGCTTTGGGCTGGGAAAAGGATGCGGATGAGATTCTGGATTTATTAAAAAGGCAGCCGTCAGAAAAACTAAAACTGTTTATTCCCGAATTTTCTGTATCTCTCAGTGGAGGTTTTGTTCGTGAGAACGTAAAAAACAGCGGCAGTTATCCCTACAGGGAGCCCTACGATACGATTGAAGTATTCAATCGTCCGGACCTGACATTTTCCTCAGGGGCAAAATGGGTTATTCCGATAAACCCTTTCTGGGGATTAAAGTTAGGAACCCAGTATGATTTGAAAAACTATAATAAGGAGAATCAGAATATTATAAAGAATATCAGGAATACAGGAGATTCTCTGGATCATACTTTCAGGCTGGAAACATCATGTTATCTTTTTTCAGGAATGCTCTCTTTTGATTA
>DATGNN010000191.1:0-2512 GCA_035306725.1 Chitinispirillaceae bacterium
AAAGTTCACTTCGGAGGAGCTCACCTTTGAGGCTGGAGCAATTGACTTCCACAAAGGCCTCATTTTTCCTTGAACTATGGTCATGAATCCATCTGGCCAATATCCCTTTTCCTGTTCCGGTTTCACCATGAAGCAGTACAACGGTATTATTCATTGCCGCGACATTGGCATATTGAATGACTTTTTCAATATTTGGGCTGTTGCCGAAAAACGGTTCCACTTTCTGTGGTGCCAAACGTTGATAAATGGAATCCCTTTTTCGCAATTCCTCCACTTCCAGACTTTTTTTGAGACTTATTACCAGATCATCCATGTTAACGGGTTTGGTAAGAAAATTATATGCACCATATTTCATTGCTTTTACAGCAGTCGGAATGTCGCTGATTCCTGTTATAACGATAATTGCAAGGTTTTCATGTGTGTTGTGCAGTTCGGAAATCCAGTCAATAGCATTTCCATCCGGAAGTTTCAGGTCAAGTAGAATCGCATTAAAATGTTCAGAAGAGATCAGCGATTTGGCATCCTTGAGGCATGTAGCAGTCTCAATAGAATAACCGCCTTTGGTAAGGTATCGAGTGTATCCAAATAATGTGGCTTCCTCATCATCCACTAACAAGATTCTTTGTGTTTTCATTATTCATTCTCCATAGGTGACAGGGTACATTGGAAGATGAGATAATTAATCCGATAGAGTAAAACTCAAAATAGTTTGTGTCTATAATAAAAGCCTATGCAAAAAAAAGAATAAGCAAAAACAGTGACGAGCAAAAACTGAAAACAGTTATTACCCGAATGTTTTATCGGCTTTTTACCTGAAATAAAAACGGTTTATTTTGTTTTATTTGCATTTCGGTATGGTATTTGTAGCTCTTGGCTCGTTGTAAAAAAAACATTTTTACAATTAACTAACTTGTTTATTATAAAAATTAATAAATTCCATCAGTGGTATTGAGGAATATCGAACAAGATATAATTTATGTATTTAAAACATGAGCAGTCTTTAATAAGTTCCTGTTTTAGCTTGATTACAGTTAATAAAAATAGGTAGAAACTTTTTCTTGTGCTTCTTTGCATTCTGCAGATTTATTTGGTTCTGAACAGTATTTTTCCAGAAATGTGTTCCAGGCATCATGACATATCTGTTTATTATCCCTGTTTGGTTTCATCGTATAAAGAACTTCACTTATGCGAGCCTCCATTAATGAGACTTTCCTAAGTGTACCCTTTTGAACTGTTTTTGCGGTGTAAGCCTGTTTTAAAGCTGTAAGTGCATCATCATATCTGCCGGATTTATAATATGTTTCGCCTTTTAAAAGAAAAAACAGGGCATCGGTTCCAGCTTCTGATTCAGCTATCGAAACTGCTTTTTTGAGACGATTAAGTTTAAGATAAGACTGAATTAATTTAATGTTTCGAAGTTTTTGCTGTGTTGCTGTAAGCTGACTTGCTGATAGTTTTTCAAAAAGTAATGCTGCTGTTAAATAGTCGGAATCTGCAAACGCTTTCATTGCTTTATCAAAAGGGTTTATTTTTGTTTGTTCATTTTGCCGGTGTGTTTTGGATGAACTGTCGGGTTTGTTATCAACAGAGTCGGATTCAATTTTTGTGTAACCTGCGGCTTTTAGGGAATCTGATTTCTCTAAATAATGAAATTTAACAGTTTTGAAAAGAAAATCACCCAAAAGCCAGATAATAAGAACTGTTAATGAAATTTTAAGGAAGGATTTAAAAAGTTTTTTCAAACGAAAACTACGGAATTCAATTGGTTTCATGATATCAGGGTGATTAAGATACGATTGAATCACCTCTTCAGGCGGCTTTTTTGTAAGTCTTTTATAAATTATCATTAGATCATGATTAAATTCACTTGCATCAGTGTATCTCTTGTTTCTGTCTAATGAAAGGCATTTTCCTACAGCAGAACAAAAACCTTTTGGGAATTTGATTCCTGTCATTTCAAGCGGGACATAGTGACCTTTTGCTTTTTTTTGAACAAGTTCAGCAAGTAGTTTCTGTGGAAATGCTTTGCAGCCAGTAACCATTTCATATAAAACTGCTCCAAGAGAATAGATATCGGATCGCTGGTCGAGTTTTTCTCCATTGAGTTGCTCGGGACTAAGATATGCAAAAGTTCCCATTACTTTAGAACCGACAGTATGCATGCTGACTTCGCTGGGACGTGCTATCCCAAAATCGGCCAGTTTTATTATTCCCTGAGAACTGATTAGAATATTAGCTGGTTTAATGTCTCTATGGATCAATCCATCATAAATTTTACCATACAGTGTCATATCCTGGTTATGGGCGAATTGAAGTGCTTTACATACAAAATGAATTACCGAAATAGCCAGTTCTACCGGAAGGCGAACATTTGATTCAAGCATATCTTTAAGAGAGGGTCCATCAACAAATTCCATCTCTATATAAGGGATCTGATTCCAGTAACCCATCCCATAAATTTCAACAATATTAATATAACGAAGATTTGCACTTATTTTAGCTTCAGTTTCAA
>DATGNN010000192.1:0-2987 GCA_035306725.1 Chitinispirillaceae bacterium
TTCAACAAGTACTGTATACCCTTTTTGTAAAAACATATCACACAATATTGGCGTCGGTTTCTGTAAAAGAGGTTCTCCGCCGGTAATTTCGACAATTTTTGTTGAATGAGTTTCTATTTTTGCTACAATCTCATCGATTTCCATGGGAGTTGATTCAGTTTGGGCATACTGTGTGTCGCAATAGGTGCAGGAAAGGTTACATCCGCTTAATCGGACAAAAGAGCACAGAGAGCCTGCAAGAGTCGATTCACCCTGAATCGATTTGAAAATTTCACATACCTCAATCTTATTCATAGTAAGCTGCACAATTTCCCGGAGTTTCGTATACTTCAACACGCGACACAGAGCCATCCCAGTCTTCAAGTGATTTTTTTAGTCTTGAATAGATCAGACGGGCGATATTTTCTGAAGAAGGGTTAAGATCACCCAGAACTGCATTGAGATCCTTATGATCAAACTCTTCAACAATCTGTTTTAAATTGGTTTTTAGAATTTTAAAATCAATACCAATACCACTTTGGTCTAAAGTCGTGCATTTTACAGTTGCCCTTACAAGCCAGTTATGTCCATGGAGGTTTTCGCATGGACCATGGTAGTTTTTTAAACGGTGAGCAGCGGAGAATTGTACTTCGGTAGTTATTTCGTACATATTATATCCTTTAAAAACCTAAAAAATATAATATGTTCCACCTGTCCGAAAAAAAAACGGCTGTTTTGAGGAATTAATTGGAAAAACTGTACTTTCAGGTATAAGATTGCCTTTATTAAACTGATTTCAGGATCCGCCGTAGAGTTACTGGAAAAAATAGTCCTTATTTACATATGTTTTAAACAGTGTACCCCATTGCTCATCTGAAATTAGTGTCCCTTCAGTCGGGCCTGCAGGTTAATAACCTGATACTGCTGAACCAGGTTGGCAGGTTAAAATTATGTATTCCTGTCTCTTCTTATGATACTGTAGACTTCCAGGTCTGTAAATTCTCCATCAGATAACAATTCACCATCCCGCTCAATTCCTTCAAAAACAAAATTCAGCCTTTTGGGAATCTTCCGGCTCCTGACATTTTCTGCAGCACATTTTATTTGTATTCTGTTGATATCCATTTTCTCAAATACATGGTGGACAAGTTTTTTTAAAGATTCAGTAATAATGCCTTTCTTTTGGAATGGTTCAGACAGCCAGTATCCGATTTCCGTTTTTTTGTTTATTTTGTCTGTATCTTTAAAACCAATTATACCGGCAAATTTCTTATCAAAATTAATTACAAAAACCAGTTCCTGTTTTTCTGGCGGTTCAGAATATATCGAATTGATAAAAAGTTCTGAATCATGAATGGTTTTTGTGTGTTCAACAAAAGGCAGCCATTTTCCAAGATATGCCCTTTGGGTATTTATGGTTTCGAAAATATCCGATGCATCTGTAATTTGAATCTGCCTTAATTCAATTCTGTCATCTACTTTTATACTCAGCATAATACTATATAAAAAACAGTAAAAATATTAATTAAATAAATAAAATAAAACAGTCAAATATAAAAAACATTAAAATTATCGAATGTTGTTGAATTCATGATATGATTTGACGAAAACAAAATATACATTATTTTACCTGTGTTTCAATGTTTTCGAGAAAAGAGATATAGGCTTGCGGGAAATGGTTCTTGCGTGCATTAGACAGAATAAGACCCAGATAGTACCCTGTTGGTTTTTTTTCAGAAACTGTTTCCATTTTTTTTTGAACTTTATAGGTTATTGCTTTTACTGTGGTACCGTTTGCAAGATGTACGCACAATTCGATTTCACCATAATCCTGTGGATAACCCTCTTTTTTCCGAATAATATTTCTGGTTTGATTATCTATTTCAAATAAAAGACCGTATGTACGAATACTGGAATTATCCGTATCATGTTGGGATATAATATTAGCAACTCCACCTTTTCGTTCTTTGGAATAGTGGTTGAAAGATAGTTTGAACCCTTCAATGTATGCTGTACCTGTCAGTTCAAATTGTGAAAGAGAAAGTTTTCTTGTTTCGCACCATTGTAAAAGGTCGTTTATATCCATATTTGAGCCGTACGCAAAATATTTCACCAGAAATTACCTCATTTGATACAAAAAAATACCTGAATGGAGACGATTAATTTACAGCTTGTCCCGCAGTGCGGGAATAAGCTTACCGCAAAAAGGGTTTTAAGCTGTGAAGGACATAAGATAATGGTGAATTATGAATGGTAAATGAAGAAAAAAACTGCAATTGTTGTCGTTTTCCGTTATCATTGTCGTCGTTATCGTTTTCCGTTATCGTTTTCCGTTGTCGTTTTCCGTTATCGTTTTCCGTTGTCGTAATCGTAATCGTTATCGTAATCCCAATCCCAATAACTGCATATTATGTATTCTGGATCTGATTCTTTAATCCAATATCCACGAAACAGATTGCGCAAAGGAATCGTTTAGAAAAAATATAAGTCTTACCATCCAGGTGCAAGGAAAAACCCCCAATTACCTTCACCATCTGATCTCTGGAATGGATATGCATAGTATATTTGTAAAACAAGCAGCCCGAACAGGTTGAAACGTGTTGTAGCTCCAAGGCTCAGTACTGGAGTTCGTTCGTTACTGCTTCCATTTAGTTTGAAAACCGGATGATTCTTTTTTGTCCAGGCCACCCCTCCATCAAGAAAAACAGCCAGTTCGGTTGGAAGATAGGGAAAATTAAACAGTCCAAACTGTTTATTGCCAAAAAGCGGGTATCGAAGCTCCAGATTCACAACTCCGATTCTTGATCCCAACAGCCTGTCAAATTCGGGGCAGTTGCCCAGAGAATCGCTGCATCGACTGAAATCGAAAGAATAGTAACTGTAACCTCTTATCCAGGTTTCATACCCCAGAAAGAGTAAAGAAAGGTAATCGCTTTCGGAGTCTTTCAGATAACGCCCGAAATGCATCAACCGGAATGCAAAAGTTAATTGTCGGAAAAGATAATAGG
>DATGNN010000193.1:0-6876 GCA_035306725.1 Chitinispirillaceae bacterium
CATGATTAATCACTAACTGATTTTTTTCCGATTTTCCTGTAAACGGAGCTATTCACAGGTTACCACACGCCCCCATATCAATAAATTGTTCTATTTCTGTTTCGAGTTTCGGATTTTGATTTTCTCTGCTTATTTTCATGCTTTTTCTTTGGTTCTATTTCGTATTTCGAATTTTCCTAATCGTTTTGTTTCGAATTTCGTATTAATTATTTCGAATTTTCCATTGTTATTGCGGGGTCGTGTGCGCCCGGCGGACATGATAATAGTTTATCTTAACATTCAAAAGACATTTGCATAATGCTGTGGGACAATACCCGATCAAAGGGCGGAATTGGTCTGGTTGTTGCATTCTAAGGTAATTTTATTTGAAAAGATCCGAAGGAAGTACCGCTGTTTTCGTTCTTTTTAAAAACGAACAGAAGAAGCAAGTGCTGATTACAAACCGATTCAAAAGGGCGGCTGTAAAGGAGCAAACGGCATGGCAGAAATAGCCGAGAACATGGTGGAATCAGGCATTCCCGGCTTGGACAAAATTCTTTATGGAGGTCTTCCGTGTAATCAGATGTATGCTATTTATGGTATAAGCGGAAGCGGTAAAACAACGATTTGCATGCAGTTTCTTTTGCATGGTCTAAAACTTGGGGAGCGGTGTCTCTACATAGGTACTTCCGAAACCGTTCCTGAAATACAACGGATTGCCAGGTCGCATCAGTGGGACCTTACCGGTCTTGATATTAGCCATCTTGCTATGCTGTATGGTGAAAAAGCAGGGCCGAAACAGACGATGCTCAATCCGGCGGAGATCGAACTGCCGCAACTGATGGATAACCTGATAAGCCGGATCAGGGAATATAATCCACAGCGTTTGGCTGTTGATTCCCTGAGCGAAATACGGCTGGTCGCACGTGAAAAGAGCTGGTATCAACGCCAGCTCATGTTGCTGAAGAGTTTTCTGGAGGCGCGTGCCTGCACTGTGTTTCTTACCGATACAGTCGGGGAGGAAAACACTGTACTCAAGACTTTTGCACATGGTTGTATTGAGATGAGCAAAACCAACCCGTTGTACGGTCCCGAACGCCAGCGTCTGCGAGTCGAAAAAATGCGGGGACATTCCTTTATTTCCGGTTTTCACGATTGCAAGATTATAAAAGGCGGCGTCAAAGTGTTTCCGCGTCTGGTTTCCGCGCAATACGGCAAAGATTTTACCAAGGAAGCGGTATCAAGCGGCATAAGAGAACTTGACAAACTACTGGGAGGCGGACTCGACAGGGGAACGTGCACCTTGATTCAGGGAGCTTCCGGAACAGGGAAATCGGTACTGGCAACCCAGTTCGTAGTTGCTGCTGCACAGCGCAATGAAAAATCGATGATTTTCTGTTTTGACGAACGATTAGCGACATTTCTCGAACGATCCCGGGGTCTTGGTATGGATATTGATAACTTTATATCCGACGGTCTTGTTGAGTTGCGTCAGATTGACCCGGCAGAACAAACGGCTGGCGAATTCAGTTCAGTTGTCTCAGAGTCGGTCCTCCAAAAAGGGTTTTCTGTTATTGTTATCGACAGTCTCAACGGGTATGCGTATTCGCTGCCTGATGAGCGCTTCCTGGTTGTTCATCTCCATGAACTGGCAAGCTTTCTCAATCTCCAGGGAGTAGTTACCCTGTTTAACATGTCACAGCAGAGCGGATTCGGGTTGGGTACTATTCCCCCGTCCTTAGATGTATCGTATGTTTCCGATACGGTTGTCAATCTTGGCTATTTTGAGTATAAAGGAGCCGTGCGAAAGGCTGCCTCGGTATTCAAAAAGAGGAGCGGCAATCACGAGCGTACCATCCGTGAACTCTCCATGGGTTCAAACGGTTTGCATGTGGGACCAACACTCCAGGATTTCGAAGGCATAGCGACAGGTATTCCACGGTATATCGGCAAAACCATCAACGGCGGGGGCAGTAGTTGTCTATGAATATGGAATCCCGCAGCAACAGAGTGCTTATTCTTGCACCAACCGGTAAAGATGATAATGTATTAAAAGAGGTACTTGCGAATGAGCAGATTGCCGTATCTGTATGTGAAAGCATGGAGCAGTTGTGCAGAAAAATATTGGAGGGCGCGGGTACCGCGATAATCTCAGAAGAGGCTCTTTACGGCGATGCTCTGATTCAACTTGCTCATACAATAGATCATCAGCCGGAATGGTCTGATTTCCCTGTGATCATCATGGCAGGAGTGGGCAGTGATCCGGATATGACCTGGGCAGTGCTCAGTGGCGGAAAAACGCTGAATGCGTCTGTCCTTAAACGTCCAGTTCTTATAAAGTCGCTTCTGACTGTGGTCCGTGCGTGCCTGCGGTCACGTAATCAGCAATATCGCATCGTCGAGGAACTTATTAAACGTAAAAAGGCTGAAGAACAGATGAGTCAATCTGAACAGCGCTACCGGCTCCTCTTCGAAAATATCAGTGAGGGTTTTGTGCTTGGCGAGATGATCTGGGATGATAAGGGCAATCCTTTGGACTGGCGTTTTCTCGAGGTCAATAAGGCCTGGGCTCAAACAGGTATCGCTGTCAACGAGACAGTTGGGCGAACCGTCCGGGAGGTCAATCCCCATATCGAGACACAATGGATTGAGATCTGTGGTCGAGTTGTAAAGACCGGGGAGTCTGTTTCTTACGAAAATTACGATTCGGGGTTTGGTAAATGGTTTGCGAATTTGGCATTCAAACATTCGGGAGACTGCTTTGGGCTTTTATTTTTTGATATCACAGAACGCAAGAAAGCCGAACAAGCCTTACTGCAACGCACTGAAGAACTTGCTGCCACCAATCGCGATCTGGAATCCTTCTCATACTCTGTTTCACATGATCTTCGAAATCCCTTACACACAATAGGCGGTTTTGCACAATTTCTCTTTGAAGATTACTCTGAATTTCTCGATGAGGTGGGCAGGGATTACCTGCGTCGTATCAATGATGGTGTCAACCAAATGCAGCAGATTATCAATGACATGCTCAATCTGTCGCGCATTGGCAGGCAGGAGATGAAACGGGAAAATGTTGACCTCAGTGCCATTGTGCTTAATTACCTTCAGGAGTTTAAGAACACTGAGCCTGAACGGCTGACGGAGTTCAATGTCAAGAAAAATGTACATGCCAATGCCGATCCGAGAATGATAAATCTGGCTTTGGAAAACCTGCTGCGCAATGCCTGGAAATTTACCAAAAAGACTGAAATTACCCGTATTGAGTTTGGCACTATTGTCCGTGATGAGCAGATTGTTTACTTTGTAATCGATAATGGAGCGGGCTTTGACATGCAATTTTCCGGGGCAATTTTCGAGCCATTCAAGCGGGTGCATGCAGAAAAGGAGTTTGGCGGTACTGGTGTGGGATTGTCGATTGTACAGCGTGTAATAAGAAAACATGGTGGAAAGGTGTGGGCAGAGGGTAAACCGGGAAAAGGGGCGGTTTTTTATTTTACTATAGAGTAATATTGTACTGAACGAATACCCCTTGAAAATCCATAATTGAAAGATTGGTTAAATATTGGAGGTATTCATTTGAATGTGAAAAATCCGGTTTCACAACAGATGTAAATAAATCGGAATCCTGTGGTATGCTGGTGAGCTATAAACAAAAAACCGGTACATTTTTTATCCACTCCAACTGATAAAGATTTGCGTTCGACAGGAGCTGTAGTTGTCAGCTTAGCTGCCAAATTGAGTTCCGGAATCTCTCTTTTGAGGGATTAGTGAATAGGAATACCCTGATCACGTAGTATTTCAAAGAACTGTTTTGTCAGCCTGAGTCCTGCTCTTCCAGCTCCTTCAATTGTGAGCCCCACAGTATTTGCACCCGGATCGAATTTTCCATCTTGTCCGGTAACATCATCCTTGTGTTTTAAAAGGTAATTCCCATCTTCAAGTGCATACACATCCTTTGTTTTACCTTTATTGACAAGTTTCATACCTGTAATACATTTCGGGTAGAATTTGAAAAGAGTTAATTTGAAAAATCATTTGGGTCTTATGGTATGTTAGGGGCCAAGGTCCAGGGTTTAGTGTTCAGTCCGGAGCGAAACTAGCAGCAATACCTGTGACACAGGCGAGGTCAGGTTGAAGCGATTGTTCGATTCCTTCTTTTATAATAATTTGTTACCATACAGGAATCAATCCTTTCTGTTTTATAAAGCTCAAATTCGATTTCTTTTCCAATCGTTCCAAATAATGGAATTCCATTTCCTAAAACTATTGATATTGCGGTTAGTATTATCTCGTCAAGAATATCATTTCCTAAAAAACTTTGAATAGCTTTTCCACCATCAACATATAATCTGTTTATTCCCATTTTTTCTAACTTCGTTAAAACCGCTTCAAGATTTCCATTAATAAATTCTGCTTTTCTTTGGTATTTAATATCAAGGCTTTTAAGTGTATTACTCCATACAAATACCTTCTTCGGATATGCCCAATAATTCATTTTATCTACTTGGAGAAATGTATTTCTCCCCATCAATACACCATCTATAGTGTTTATTAAATCTGCGTAGCCATAATCACTATTGGTTGGATTAGGAATACTGGTTAATTTAACCAGTCTATTTCCCCATTTGTTTTAGCAATATAGCCATCCATAGAGCTGGCGATGAAAGCTACAGTGTGCATAGATACTCCTCTGTGTTACGGTAATTAATGGTTCAGGAAATCATAAGAAGTGTGAATAATTACCCCAATCAATCGAAGTTTCCCCACCAAAAATTCATTAAGTGCAGCAAAGGTGTTTCTTTTTCCAGGTGAGTCATTCAGAAGAATCACATTCATTTTGCTATCTCCTTTGATGTGGATTTTCGGGAGCGCGCAATTTCAGATTGATTCTTATGAATAAATCTGATATTTATCATTTTAAAATAGTTTGCAGAGGGTATTTGTGCACACTAATTTATATCTACAGGTGTTCCAAAAACTGGAACACTTTTTTAAACATCTGAATTACAATTAATGCAATATGGTCTTTATTGTTTTAAATTATTACAGAAATAATGTCTGAGGTAATTCATGCAGCGTATTTGTTGACAGTGCTTTTCGTACTTTATCGCCTGGTTAAACCCGGGAAATTAATCAGAATTTCTATTTTCCAGACAGAAGCTCATTTCTCGGGGTTGCCGTAGTAAATAAACCAGAAAAACCATTGAGAATTAACACTGCAAACTGTTTTAATATATACGAACCAAAAGCCCAGTCCAGAAAAGGAGAGTAACCATGCTTCGAAAACTTTTTACTATTGTAACGATTTTCGCTTCGGTAACGATTTTTGCCGAGGAAGTGCATTGGCCGCCACCACCATCAGGTTTTGCTTCACCAGGTCACAACATACCTAAGGGAACATTGAGCGAGGTGGTCCGCTATCCGACAAGGCAGTATAACGATCAGCCGTTTCGTATTCATCTTCCACCAGACTATTCAGATACACGCGAACAAAAATACCCGGTATTGTATCTGCTCCATGGAATCGGCGGGAATGAGAATGCCTGGACATCCAATGCAGGTCATGCCGAAGGAAATGCCGACCTGGTAATGGAGTACCTCTATGCACAAAGTGACCTCAATGTTGTACCAATGCTTGTAGTCATGCCGATGGGAAGCCCGGTTGGAAGCGGCATGGAGAATTTTCAGGGTTTTGCGAATTTTGAAGACGTATTGATCAATGATCTCATACCGTATATTGAAGAGAACTACAATGCCTCGTCTGATCCGAACATGCGCGCTATTGCAGGTCTTTCTATGGGTGCCGGTCAGACACTGAATTTCGGTTACAAGAATCCCGAAGTGTTTACCTGGATCGGCGCATTTTCACCAGCACCAAATACCACTGCCGCTGGTACCACAATCAGGGATATTGAAGCCGTAAAATCCAATGTCCACCTGAATTTTCTTGCTGCCGGAACCGCTGAAGGATCGTATCTGAATACTGCGCGAACTTATCATGACTACCTGCAGGAAAACGGTGTGGATAATCTCTATCTTCAGGTCGAGCAGGGATTGGACCACGAACGGGAAAACTGGAATCGACAGCTTCATAATTTTGCCCAACGGATTTTCAAGGGTGTCACGCATGTGGCGCAGAGGGAACCACTGAAAATCAACTCGGCAAAAAAACAAAAGGCGATCATGGTTCGCAATAGTATTGGTACCATGTCGGGATATAGGGGCATACAAATTATACGTGGAGAAACTGGATTTTCTGCAACAAAGGTGTTTTTGCTAAATGGCCGGGCACTCGTTTCGGATCGTCCGGAATCGGGAATTTTACCATCCATAACACGAGAACACATAAGATAAGTCATTTAAACTACCTCTTTTGTTGGTAATGACGACAGCGCCCGAGTTTCTTCTTTATTGAAGAAACCCGGGCGTTTTTTTTATTATGATTTTTCAGGATGGTGAGACAGTGGTCAAGCTTTACGTTTTTTTGGGGTTGGTAGCCAGCATTGTTAAGTTAATTTTTTGCCATTTCTTCAAGGACAGTTGAAAATTTTCTCCATTCAGACTTGAAACCAGAGTCAGGCATAAGAAAATAACTCGCAAAGATATTTGCTTCTATTTCTTCTTTGTCATTTTCCATGTTTTCTGATATATCAAATGAATTGAGGTGCATCAGCAGGTGCCCAAGTTCGTGTACTGCACTGAAAATCGTACGTTCAGTCGAAATTCGTTCATAATTATTTACTACAATAGATCCAATTCGGGGTTTATCATAAATCTATTGACTAAAACATAATTTGGTAACGATGCCGCAAGCAAATTGCAGTCTTGATCGCTTCCTGATATCTGATTCTTTCCCGGAAAGTTACCTGGTTTTGTTTCAGATATCTGTTGCGG
>DATGNN010000194.1:0-4757 GCA_035306725.1 Chitinispirillaceae bacterium
GGCCCGTAAACCATTTCAGTTTTTTCCTGTTCATATGAGTAGACAAATGGCAAAGATTGTCTGGCTCCGTAAATAAAGAGAGCATCATTTTTTTTAGGCAAACCATGAAATACAGGAGTTTTCATATTATAATCTATTTCAAATTTTCAGGTTTGTTTCTTATGTTGTTTAAATTTGAGATGAACAAAGAGATATATGACATGAATGGAAGTAATTTTTTAAGAATCGGAGTTTTTATGTTAATTGCTTTAGAGGGGCACATTTCCTGGCAGCAGAAGCACCTGATACATTTTCTGTAATCATAACGAGGCATTTTGTCTTTTGAAGAAAAATTAACAGCTTTTGGATCTACTGGGCAGACCTGAACACACCTTTTACATCTGGTACATTTGCGGCTGTCTGCAACCGGTTTTGGAAGAAAAAACCGCCTGATTTCCATTGCTATTTTGTTTTTCGGTAGTCTTGCCGGTCTGGATCTTACTACATTAAACTTACTGTCAACAAACTGATCTACACTGTCACCAATTAATTGAATTCTATTTTCTTCAATGTTCCCCAAACCTGATTGAAAACCGAAAATATTTGTCGGGACAAATTCTGGATCAAGATTAATGATTCTGCAGGCTGTTGTATCCAGTGCAACCGGATCTGTACTTAATAGTATTACACCCAGTTTTTTTGGGGTACCGCTTCTTGGCCCATTTCCTTCCATGGCATAAACACCATCCATTATATATAATCTTGGTTTAATAAAACTGGTGATATCAACAAGGAGCTGTGAAAACTCATAGACATCAGGAAACCGGGCATGGTATTCTCCTTTTACGATTCCCGGGATACAGCCGTACTGATTTTTGATTGCACCGGTCATTCTGGTCAGTCCGTGTGTTTTAAGTTTCGGAAGACTGATCAAGCCATCTGAAGACAAAACCGAGTTTGCAATATAGAGCTGTTTGCTGGTGATTCCTTCAGGATAAGCTATAATTTTACCATGATCAAAATCGTCCGGAAAAATGTCATGATTTTGAGCTTTTTGAAAAAAGCCACATTTTTTCAGTGCGTTAACTGATGACTGAATTCCGCCAGGAGAATCACCAAAGGTTAGTCTGGCACAAAACGGCTTGAAAATTTTAATGGCAGCGTCAAAAATCGCAGGATGTGTAACAACGCACTGTTTTGGATCTGTTCCCCACAACACGTTTGGTTTCAATACAATATTTTCGTCTTTACCGACAAATTTTCGGGGGCCCCCAAGCAGTTCAATGCCTCTATTTAATGCATTGTCTACAGTGGTCTGATCGTATGATTCGCATTTTATCAAAGCTACATGTGAAAGATTCAATAGTTTTCTCCGTTACAAAAAGAGTAAAAATACAGTATTAAAGAAAATTACTCAATTTTTTTCATCTATTATGAGAAATATATAAAAGCATTACATTATAAAATTGAGTTTATTGTCTTCATATTTTTCGTAACCAGGGTGAATATAGGAATGGGTTTCGAAACTTTTTACCTTTCTTTCAATGTGATTTCAAACTTAATCAACTTATATACTGTTCCTTCAACTATATTTTATACCTTTAAAGCAGCAGGTTGCTCGTGGTCTGCTTTGCTAAGTTAACTACTTGTTTGAAGTATAAAAATTCGCATTCGAAAAAGTGAAGCAGTCCGTGATCTTCGGATAAAACTGGTAACTTTCAGAGTATAATTTTTTACTGTTAAATTCTATTTATTGCTGTAACAAAATGTTTTGTTTTCTGGCACGATTTTCCGGGCTTATTGGATTAATTTATTTAAAAACTTTCAGGATCTTACAAAAGTTTATTTCAAACAAAGTGTGAGATGAGGATGATTGATTCTGATTAAAGTGAAAATTTCTAATAAAGGCAGTTCGATACCTCATAAATATCAAGAACGAGTTTATGATGCGTAAAATTGTTCTTTTTGACTTTTCTACAGGCTCAGTTATCAAAAACAAAAACCAATCGTATTCATAAGTTCCAAAGGGAGATGAAATGGAAGGAAAAGAAAAGGCTGAAGTTGAAAAAGAACCTGTAAAGAGAGATATGTCCCTCTTTACCGAATACGATATTTATCTGTTTAAAGAGGGAAAACATTTCAGGCTGTATGAAAAACTCGGTGCGCATCCGATGACAATAGGTAAAGAAAAAGGGACCTACTTTGCCGTTTGGGCTCCGAATGCAAAATATGTATCGGTTGTAGGTGATTTTAATCAATGGAACACAACCGATCATCCGTTAAAAATGAGATTGGACAGTTCTGGAATATGGGAAGGTTTTATAACCGGTATCGGGGTTGGAGATCTTTACAAGTTTCATATTGATTCACATGTAAACAATTATACTGTAAACAAAGGCGATCCATTTGCAACATATTGGGAAAAACCACCACAGACATCACCAATAGTCTGGGAGCTGGATTATAAGTGGAATGATGCTGAGTGGATGAAAATACGTAAAAAACATAATGAATTGTCAGCTCCAATGTCTGTTTATGAATTGCATATCGGTTCATGGCGGCGCAAAGAGAACAATAAAGAGATGACATACCGGGAGCTGGCTCCTGAGTTGACAGCATATATTAAAAAGATGGGTTTTACCCATGTTGAGTTTCTTCCTGTAATGGAGCATCCGTTTTACGGTTCATGGGGATATCAGACAACGGGGTATTTTGCTCCAACAAGCAGATATGGTACACCACAGGATTTTATGTATCTTGTCGATTACCTTCATCAGAATAACATCGGTGTTATTTTTGACTGGGTACCTTCCCATTTTCCCGGAGATGAGCATGGTTTAGTGTATTATGATGGGACTTGTGTTTATGAACATGCTGATCCCAGGAAAGGATTTCATCCGGACTGGAAGAGTTACATTTTTAATTATGGAAGAAATGAAGTTCAGGCATTTTTATTGAGCAGTGCATTGTTCTGGTTAGAAAAATATCATGCGGACGGGATAAGAGTAGATGCAGTTGCGTCGATGCTTTATCTTGATTATTCCCGAAAGGAAGGGGAATGGATTCCAAATGCATTTGGCGGCAGAGAGAATCTTGAAGCAATTGATTTTTTGAAACGGTTGAATGAAGAAATTTACAAGGCTCATCCTGATGTGCAGACAATTGCGGAAGAATCAACTGCGTGGCCGATGGTTTCGCGGCCTGTTTATGTAGGCGGGCTCGGTTTTGGCATGAAATGGAATATGGGATGGATGCATGATACTCTCGCATTTGCAAATAAAGACCCCGTGTTCAGAAAATACCATCATCATGAACTCACTTTCAGTATGCTCTATGCCTTTACGGAAAATTATGTTCTGCCTTTGTCGCATGATGAAGTTGTGCATGGGAAGGGTTCTTTAGTAAATAAAATGCCTGGTGATGAATGGCAGAAAATGGCAAACCTGAGGTTATTGCTGTCTTATCAATTTTCACATCCGGGTAAAAAACTTCTATTTATGGGAGGAGAGTTTGCCCAGTGGCGCGAATGGAGCCATGATCATCCTCTTGAATGGCATCTTACACAATGGGATCGCCATAAAGGTGTTCAATTGATGGTTTCTGATCTCAACAAATTGTATAAATCAACAATTGCTCTTCACAAGTATGATTTTGACAGCAAAGGTTTTGAATGGGTTGACTGTAACGATTGGGAAAACAGTATCCTGACCTTCTTGCGTAAAGGTGACGAACCTGAAGAGGTGGTACTGATTGGGTGTAATTTTACACCTATTCCCAGGGACAAATATAGAATAGGGGTTCCGGTTCCAGGTTTCTGGAAGGAAATTTTTAACAGTGATGCCAGAGAGTATGGTGGCAGTGGAATGGGAAATGCAGGTGGTATTATGTCTGATCAAATTAAATGGCATGGAAGAGAAAATTCAATTCTTGCGACATTGCCGCCTTTGGCAACTGTAATTTTCCGGTTTGAAAGGGAAAACAATTAGGTTTTAATAGAATTATGCCCTGTTTAGGGCGTGTGGTTCACTATCAACAAAAAGCGGTACCAGAAATTTCCCCGTAGAGACATCTGATGAATGTATCTACGGGGAAATGAAATATTTACTCAAATCTCCAGATCTTTTCTTCTGCTGTCATATTCAGTTTTTGAAATCTGACCGTTGCGGTATTTTTCATTCAAATCTTTTAAAATTTCATTTTGTCCTCCTGCTGCAGCAAGATTTTGGGCTCGTGAAGCGGTCCAGGCTACATAGAAAAGGAGAACAGCAATCATTAACAGCCATAACCAGCCATTACTACTTTGTTCACGGGTCTGCGTTTGTGCGTGAATGATTAACGGAAATAACGATATAAGAAGAAGGATTATTGTTTGCATAGATCAACCTCTTCTGAAATAAAAAAAAAGGACCGGGGAAGCCTTATGGGTTACATAATTATAAGAGGCAAAAATTGTTCCTGAGGAGCAGTTGTTTGGGTATTATTCAATATGATAAGTTTCATGTTCGCCGGGCGCACACGACCCCCGCGGCAGTTTATTGCAGCTCTGATACTCCAGTTTGGGGGCGTGTGGAAACCTGTGAATAATTCCGTTTGCAGAAAAATAGGAATAGATCTGTTTGCGGCCAGGATTACCTTATTCATAGTTTTTGCATTTTCCATCAATCATGGTTTTAATCATCTTTATCAGGTACAATCAGCGGTTCAGACATTTTTCTAATTGTATGATAGCAGTTTTTTGTCGGGTTCGGGTCACATAAGAACCAAACGGTATATTAGCC
>DATGNN010000195.1:0-2771 GCA_035306725.1 Chitinispirillaceae bacterium
ATGGTTCTGTATCACTGATTCGTCATTTGAGATCGTGTGTAAATACATTCGGCGCATTTTATGGCATTTATCTCTCTCCACTGGACCCGGTATTGAAACAGTATGAAAAAGTTCTTGAAGATACAGCACTGATTGTTTCAAAAGAGCTGTATTCTCAGGGATACTGGGGGCCTGCAGGCCTGGACTCTTTTGTATACAAAGATCATCTGGCTGGATGCTACAAGACTGCTTCTGTTATCGAAATCAATGCTCGTCATGTCATGTCTGATATCGTTTTTGAGTTAATGAATTCCTGTGCACAGGGAAAACACTGTTTTTTTCGGTTCATAAGCAGAAAAAAGGGGAAAATACCGAATAATTATAACAATTTAAGTGAAATGCTTGGGAAAGAGGAATATAATCCGGTAACAAAAACAGGTATTATGTTGGTTAGTCCACTTGAAGTTTATTTTAATAATAAATGGAGTAAACCGCTACGAAACGTATTTTTTATCACTGCTGATTCGGAATCAGAGTTGTTTGAGCTGGATAAGAGGTTAAGAGAACGATTGAGAAAAAATGTTTAGATATCTTAAAACTGCTTATTATTCACGGAAAGATCTGTTGTGGTCTTGGATCCCACAGTTTGTAATCCAGAATCGGGCTGTTTGATTAATTTTCTTAAAAAACTCTTTTCATGTTCATATAACAAATATATTTTGAATTAAAACAGGAGATAAATATGAACTTGATATATAAATCAGAAATAAAAGAGATTAGCTTTTGGTGGCGAAGCTTTATTAACAGAGCGGTGCTGTCATAATTCTTTTCTGATGTTTTAAGTAGAAAAAATTGCAAGCCCGCTTAAAAGTGCGGGCTTTTTTTATATGTAAGAGTTTGTCGTGTTCGGTCAGGCTGCGATCGGGAGTATCTTTTACGCAAAAAAAGTGAATTCTATCCTTTATGAGAGGACATCACTGTATTGCTTTCAAAAACGCTTCTGGACGCAATTTCTCATTTTTATCAGATATCCCGAACCAGAACAAATGATCTGATGTCAAGTGGCATCAGGAAGAATAAACCTTTGATCACAGTGGGGTAATTTGTGGTGATTCCCTCTTTGGAAGAAGTAAAAGAGCTCGCAAAGGATCATAATGTAATTCCTGTGTGCAGAAGTGTACTTGCTGATACCGAAACTCCTGTTTCGGTCTGGATGAAACTGTTCAGCAATGAAAAATACAGTTTCCTTCTTGAAAGTATAAGTGGTGAAGAAGCTGTTGCCCGGTATTCCTTTTTAGGGGGAAAGCCTTACATGAGATTTGTTTCAAATCCTGATGGCTGGGAAATCAGTGGTAAAATTAATGAAAAAGGGACCGGTTTTCCTGTTGAGAAACTTCGGAGTCTTATGACTGTTTATAAACCGGCAAGAATTCCCGGATTACCACGTTTTACCGGAGGGGCTGTGGGGTATTTTTCTTATGATTCTATTCGTTTATGGGAAGAAATTCCCGATAGTAATGAAAAAGATGATCCTCTTGACGATATTCATTTTTCGTTTTACAAAAATCTTATAGTTTTTGATAATAGAGAACACAGGTTGATGCTGATAAGCAATATCATAATTGAAAAAGAAGATGATATTGAAAAAGCATGGAAAGATGCCCTGTATGAAATAGGTAAAATGCAGGATAAAATGGCTGTAAGACTTGCCTGGAGCAGTATTTCTGTAAAAGTAAAAAGTAGAATTTGTTCCAATTTCAAGCGTGAAGATTTTGAGGCTGCAGTTGAAAAATGTAAAGAGTATATAAAGGCCGGAGATGTTTTTCAGGTTGTCATTCCGCAGCGTTTTTCGATAAAAGTCCAATCTGATCCGATAAATTTATACAGAATTTTACGAGTCATAAACCCCTCACCTTATATGTATTTTTTATCATTGGGTGATACATCTGTAATCGGTGCATCTCCGGAAATGCTTGTGCGGGTCGAGGATGGAATTGTTGAGACAAGACCTATTGCAGGAACAAGGAAACGTGGAAAAAATGACAAGGAAGATGAAAGGCTGATTGAAGAATTAAAGGCAGATCCCAAGGAATGCTCTGAACATGTAATGCTGATAGATCTGGGAAGAAATGATATCGGAAGAGTAAGTGAGTATGGAACTGTAAAAGTGGAAGAGATGATGCACGAAGAGATATTTTCTCATGTTATTCACCTTGTTTCCAATGTTGCAGGCAGGCTTGATCCCCAAAAAGATAGTTTTGATGCTCTTTATTCCTGTTTTCCTGCCGGAACTCTCACTGGAGCTCCAAAAATAAGGGCTATGGAAATTATTGATGAACTTGAACCTGTAAAAAGAGGAATTTACGGGGGAGCATTAGGGTATATAGATTTTAATGGCAATATGGATACATGCATAGTTATAAGAACAATGGTTTACAATAACGAAACAGCTTTTATTCAGGCTGGTGCGGGTATTGTAGCAGATTCGGTGCCTGCACGGGAGTATCAGGAAACTGTTCAAAAAGCAACAGCTTCTTTTGAAGCAATAAAAAACAGTAATGAAGTAATTGGAAAACACTGATAACGATTGGAAATTTTATGTTGCTTATTATCGATAACTATGATTCGTTTACGTATAATTTAGTCCAATACTTGGGTGAGCTTGGAGAAGAGGTTGTTGTTCATCGCAATGATGAAATTGATATCGCGCAGATTGAGCAATTGAAGCCGGATCACCTTCTTATATCCCCTGGACCATGTACTCCGAATGAAGCGGGAATCAGCTTGGAGTT
>DATGNN010000196.1:0-8486 GCA_035306725.1 Chitinispirillaceae bacterium
GTTGGAACTGCAGGACAACTTTTTGAAAAAGCTCTTCCTGTTTCCTTTGATTTCACCTCACCCAGGGCCTGGGCATTCACAATTATCGCAATACATGAATATTTCCGCAGATTTGATGGAGACCGCCTTGTAAACCATGGACGCGAGCTTCTGGCAGGACGTCTGTTTTCACTTTACAATTCTTCCCGCAGTCTTAACCACCCATGGTTTGAAGAAAAACTTGATTTTTGCAATGCCAAACTTCCGCATGCCTTGATACTAAGCGGCCGCTGGCTTCAAAACGGTGAGATGCTCACCGCTGGACTTGAATCATTAAAATGGCTCCTGTCTATTCAGACGTCACCAAAAGGTTGTTTTCATTCCATATCACAGCAATATACAGAGAACGGTGATGAAGAATTTATTCAGAAACCGATAGAAGCATATTCTGTTATTTCTGCGTGTCTTGAAGCATACCGTACGACACAGGATAAAAGCTGGTTTAATGAAGCCAGGCGTGTTTTTGAGTGGTTTTTAGGACGCAATGATGTTGGTTTGCCTTTGTATGATTCCAAAACCGGAGGTTGCCGAGATGCTCTTCATGTCGACCGTGTTAATAGAAATGAAGGAGCTGAAGCCAGTATCTCTTTTTACCTGTCACTCGTGGAATTACAATCAATGGAAAACACTCTCGCAAGTTTCAGAGAGCCTATAAACACCTGAGGAAACTATTCTTTATGAAACCTAATGAACTACAGATCAAAAGAACCGGTATCAAACTGCAACCCGACCCTTCAAGAGTGCTGTTCAGACCGTTTATTCCAAAAAATGAAACAAGAATCTTGAAAATCATTTCCCGTGTTATGGCACTGCCGGATAAAGCCGTCTCAATTCAGCTCGACAATGTAATCAATGAGTTTTCTGGCAGGCATTTTGACATTAAGTCAATCTTCATTCAACATTTTGAGTCGGTTAAAAATTTTTTGATCACGGATCTTGAACCTTCAGAAGAACGTAAATTACTGATAGGATCCATGTTTACCAGTGAATATGCCCTTGAATCTGCAGCCTTGTTCAATCCTTCAATTGTTCCACATCCCGATCAGTCCGGAATCCCCCAGGATTCCATGAGATTCATTATGAGTCTTCGTGCAACCGGTGAAGGCCATATCTCATCAATCACCTTTCGCATGGGTGTTATTGATAAAAATCTCAATATTACAATCAATGATCCTACAAGGTTTGTCACTACCCCGCGAACAATTGAACACAACAACTATGACAAAGAGGTTTTTTCACAGAAACTAAATGAGATGGGATTACTGAATGAATACTCCCAGTCGATCCTGTCTGCAATGCAGAATTCCTTTACACTAAATGACCTTTCATCACAAATCGATATTTCTCTACTTAACAATCGCCACAGTACACAAACAGATCTGGTTACCAGAGATGGAATGATATGGCTGGCCAAATCAAATTACGAGATTCGGTTTTCTCCGGACCAACGCCTTTCGCAGCGAATAATTTTTCCTACAGGTCCAAGTGAACAAAACGGTATTGAAGATGCCAGGTTTGTTCAATTTACCAGTGATGACTCTTCAAGGGTTTACTATGCAACCTATACTGCTTATGATGGCAATACGATATTACCCCAGCTCATGCTAACAACCGATTTCCTGCATTTTAAAATCATCACTTTAAACGGGAAAGCTGCACAAAACAAGGGTATGGCCCTTTTCCCCCGCAAATTAAACGGCTTCTACTGTATGCTCTCCCGACAGGATAACGAAAATCTGTTTCTAATGTATTCTGAAAATATCCATTTCTGGCATGAAATGTTTCCTCTTCTGAAACCCACATATCCATGGGAATTCATTCAGGTCGGTAACTGTGGAACACCGATAGAAACTGATGAAGGGTGGCTTGTCCTTACCCATGGAGTCGGCCCGATGCGTAAGTATTGCATTGGAGCTGTTCTTCTGGATCTGGATAACCCTCGGCAGGTTATCGGGCGTCTCAGTGATCCGTTGCTGGCACCTGATGAAAATGAACGGGAAGGATATGTTCCTAATGTTGTTTATACTTGCGGTGCATTGATACACAATGAAAATCTTATTGTTCCGTATGCCATGTCGGATTATGCAACCGGAATTGCTACCATAGAACTGAAACCTCTGCTTGAATTATTAAAATACGGTTAATCTCAAACATCCCGGTGAACCACTGAATAGTGCCGGGTTTGAATAACAATTTTGCCATTTTTGATAATAAATGTATCAGCTCCATCATCTACATAAGTTTTATCGGAATCCGCCTGCCATTCCAGAAAAGCAACTTCACCATACCAGCTTTTCGTTGTATATAAAAAATTCGCCTCAGGAATCTGGGATTCACGAAGTGCAATCGCTTTTTTAATTCCCTCTTTGCCATAAAAAGTTCCATAACTGGATATAAGAACACAATCTCTGGAATAGTTCTTTTCAATATCAACATCAAAATTCCAGCCTACAACCAGTAATATATGACTATCAAACACATCTTTTGTACTGCGCATTGAACTCCTCCATTAAAGCGACTGTTATATTTTTCAGTATTCGATCACATCAGGAAACCGGCACCCATTATGGTCGATTTACTTTAGCCGAAAACGGCGCGTTCTGTCCCTGTTTTACGATTTCAGATGCTGACAGTGTTGGAATTTCCAGAAAAAACGCTACATATCTACATGTAAAAACGCCTGTGTTTTTTTCTGGTCAGATTTTTCAACAATTTTCTTGTATTCCTGTATCCGAAAGAAACATTTCTCCTGTTGTTTAAAACGATAACTTCTCCGTAAAAGCAAATTCAGAGCCAGTTACAAAACAAAATTTTTCATTCAGTTTTGATACTGCTTAAGCAGTACAATATTTAATGGATTGTTCTTTGCGTTGTTGTTTGATTAGAAAAAACCTGAAAGGAATTTGTATGTTGTGGAAAGGAAACCAGCTTCTTCAATTTTCATTTAATGCAAAAAATGGCTATATTGGCCAGTGTGTAGATATTTACTTCGATGAAAATGACTGGACAATCCGATACTTTGTTTCAGAAATAGCAGGTGTTCAGGAAGATACACGAGTACTGCTCTCACCAGATTCTTTTTGCAAAATCGATCGAAAAAAAAAGAGCATACAAACCCTTGAAGATCTGGAAACAATAAGTAACAGTCCTGAATTTGATCAGGATCTCCCAATCACCCGTCAATATGAAATAGCTCTCCGACGATATTACGAATGGCCATTATACTGGGAAAACACATCTTTTATGGATATTCCTCCGGTTAGCGGATATAAAGAACCGGATTTGCCTCTTGATGAGCTTGGAAGACCAATAATGGACGGTACTGACATGCCGGTATCTGATGAAACAGTTTCGGATACTTCAGAAGCACAAACACCGCAGGAACCGGAAGATGAAGAGATAATGGAAGCTGAATTTGGTGAAACTGAAGAAACCATAAACTATAATCCGGAACTTAGAAGTTTAGCAAGTATTGAAGGTTACCGTATTCAGACAACAGATGAAGACAGTTCAACAGTTGAAGATCTGATAATTGATGATACAGACTGGCATACGGCCTATCTTCTGGTTAATCTTCACGAGAAAGATGAAAACCGTCGCGTGCTTCTGACACTGCATTGGGTAAGAGATATAAACATGAGTAATTCACTTGTTTTCTGTGATCTTTCTCAACAGCAACTTCGTAACGCTCCGGCATTTAATCCGGATCAACAGATTAATATTGAATATGAAAAAAAGGTTTATGAGTATTATGATTCTTTATAGAACTCAGGCAATATTCTGTATGGATATTTTGTCATTCTTCTGAAAGCTGGTTTGAAATTTGCATTTTTCAAAACAGGATCCATTACTTGAATTTTCAAGATACAGGTATACAAATGAAAAAGATACAATTAGCAAGCGGTTTTTCAATTCCACAGATCGGTTTAGGTACCTGGCTTCTTACAGGCAGAGAATGCTTTGAAGCAGTAAGTACTGCACTGGATTTTGGATATACTCTTATCGATACTGCTGCTTCTTACGACAATGAACAGGATATTGGTAAAGCAATTGAAGAATCCGGTATCAACCGGTCTGATCTTTTTTTGACAACCAAAGTATGGTATCAGAAACTGCGGGCAAAAGATGTTGTAGACCAATGCAACCGTTCTCTGGATTATTTACGAACCGATTATATTGATCTTCTCCTTGTCCACTGGCCCAATAAATATATACCAATGCGTGAAACTTTTGAGGGATTTGAACAGCTTGTTGAAGAGCGCAAGGTAAGAAGTGTCGGTATAAGCAATTTCACAATCAGACATATTCAGGAAGCAAAAAAATCAACTGTTTTGAAATTATCTGTTAACCAGGTCGAATTTCATCCTTTCCTTTATCAGAAAGAACTATTGCAATATTGTAATGAAAATTCGATTTCTGTTATGGCATATTCGCCTCTGGGACGGGGTAAAGTATTTAACAGTGAATTACTTAAAGAGATTGCCGAAGACAAAGGTGCAGAAGTAAGCCAGATCGTACTTGCCTGGTTATTGAGAAAAAAAATAATAGTCATTCCAAAAGCATCATCGGATGAACATTTGAAAGCTAATCTGGATTCAATGGAAATCGAACTGTCCGATTATGAGTCTTCACTTATCGACTCGATTTCTGAAAATGAACGAATTATTAAACCATCATGGGCAGAATTTGACGATTAACAATCTGAATGTACGGTAATTTTTCATTCAAGGTAACTACTGGCAAATTAGTCTGTATTAAAAATTGAAGAAATTTGTGGTTGCGGAATCAACACAATTCATTCTGCTCTTTAAATTGTCAAAATGTTCTTAGCAAATATCTTTTTGAGAAAAAGAATACTGCTTTTGATAAAAATAAACAGGTTTTTCCGATAAACACCCCCTTTCAGATTGTTAAATCCATTCAGGACAACACTAATACGATCTCCGGACCAAAAAAGTATTGTGCAAATGATACTATTAAATATATCTTAGTAAAAACAGATGGCAAAAAATAATTTAAGCGGTTTAATTAAAATGAGAAAACTTAGAATAGTCCTTCAGATCCTCTTTTTCTCCCTTTTTCTGTTTTTGTTTTTTTTCATTAACAAACACCCTTATGCGTACTCGCTGAAAAGTGAATTTTTTCTTCAATTGAACCCGCTTGCAGCAATCGCTACAATGATCGCTTCAAGAAATTTAATCTTTCCATTTGCTCTTTTTTCACTGTTTATCTTATTAGGAACAATTTTTTTTGGCAGATTTTTTTGCGGTTTTTTTTGTCCCCTCGGTGCAATGATCGATTTTTTCGACAGGTTCTTCTTTGGTAAAATACGTTTAAAATATCGACCACCCCGTTTTTTACAACGGGTAAAATATGCATTCCTCCTTATAATTCTTATACTTTCAATCTTTGGTGTCCTTTTTCCACTTTTTATGGATCCGATTTCAATTTCTACCCGCTTTTTCACTTTTCTGGTCTACCCGATTTTTAATATTGTTGGAATAGATCTGTTAAATATCATAGGCCTCTTCTCAACCTCTTACAGCAATCTGCTATATAGCCGCTTTCCATTACATGTTCCGCTTTATTATGGAATTGTCTTTACCTTTCTTATGATGGTTTTTGTATTTGGTGCAAGCTTGCTGGATAAAAGATTCTGGTGCCAGTATATATGTCCAACAGGTGCCTTTTTGGGAATTCTAAGCAGATTCTCTTTCTTCAGAAGACAAGCAAACAAAACCCATTGCAATGAGTGTAAAAGATGTGTAAAATCGTGCCCTGTCAGGGCTATAGATGAAAATGATTTAAGCAAAACAAGAGTGTCTGAGTGTATTGAATGTGGAATTTGTGTACAGCTTAAAACCAGTTGCAGTAAATTCAGTTTTTCTGTACCTTCAAATAAAACTGTGACTCCGCCAGATCTCGAAAAACGTCACTTTCTGACAGGAATAACCGGTGGGTTATTTCTCCTTCCTGTTTTCAGGGCTACTGCAATTGCAAGAAAAGATGACCATGGTAAACTGATTCGTCCTCCAGGTGCTATACCGGAAAATGAGTTTCTTTCCCGCTGTATTACCTGTGGGGAATGTATGAAAGTATGTCCTACGAATGCCCTCCAGCCCTGTATGTTCACTGATGGCTTTTCAAGATTATATACACCTAAACTGGTTCCAAGAGTCGGAGGATGTGAAGAAAAGTGCAGTCTTTGCGGCAATGTATGTCCAACAAATGCGATTCGGAAACTGCCATTGGAAGAAAAACGGTTCGCAAAAATTGGTACTGCTGTCGTTGATCGTCATCGCTGCCTCGCATGGGAACAGAATAAGGAGTGTCTGGTTTGTGATGAAGTATGTCCTTATAATGCGATTGAAGCAAGAATAATTGAAACTGTCAGAGGGCATTTCAAGGTTCCTGTGGTTAATCAGGATCTGTGTCTTGGATGTGGAATGTGTGAACACAGTTGTCCGATATTTGATAAAGCAGCTATTGTTGTATACAAATTTGGTGAAAACAGACGTTCTTCGGGTATATATGCTACTGAGAGACAAAAAGTAGCAATCGTTGAACAACGCCGCGCCTCTGACAGCAAATATCTGGGTAAAAGTTTCCATTCGGATGGCGAAACGAAACAGGACGAAATGATTCCAGAAAAGCATGAAGGTTTTATCAGCCTTGATGAAGACAATAAAAATATACCTGAGGGATTTATGGAATAGCCTTTTTGATTTATATCAGATTATTCCAAATTTTGGAGTTTATCCGTCAAAAACAGTACTGCTTATAAATATCATGCTGTTTATCGCTGATTAATCGATTCTTCAGGCAGGAATTTTTGAACTTTTTTAATTGTTGAATAACAAATGTCTCGGGAGGGGAAATGGCTATTACCAGGCGTAAATTTATCTTTGTTGCTGCAGGAAGTGCATTTTGTGCTGCAGGAGGTGTTTTAGCCCAACAGAAAAGCAATGGTTCCAAAAGTGAGGTCTTTGTTGCAAAAGGTAAAGCAGAGAAAAAGATTCCCGAGATAATTGAAAAAATGGGCGGAATGTCCAGGTTTGTTAAACCTGGTGCACGGGTATTAATAAAACCGAACATGAGTTTTCCTAATCCCCCTGAGTGGGGTACAGGAACCAGCCCGGAGGTAGTTTATACCCTCGCCAAATCATGTCTGGATTCCGGCGCCAAAAGAGTAATAATATGCGACAATACTATTCGCGATCCAGAACACTGTAAAGAAAAAACCGGTATAGTATCTGCCGTTTCAGGGCTTAAAGGTGCTGTAGTGTTTATTCCGAAACAGGACAGTATGTTTGTACATAAAAGTGATGAGCGTGCAAAAGAGCTTACTGAAGTTGATATAGTTAAAGAGGTTTATAACTGCGATTGTCTCATTTCGGTTCCTGTTGCCAAATCTCACAGTGCAGGGGGTGTTTCCCTGAACCTGAAAGGATTCATGGGACTTGTCAAAGACAGAAGCGCATATCACAGAGAAATGGACATGCACACTGCAATAGCAGAACAGCTTTATTGTATAAAACCACATCTTTGTATTGTCGATGCAACACGGGCACTTCTGGATAACGGGCCAGCCGGTCCGGGTAAAGTAGCTGAATTAAACACCTTTGTGGCTGGAATCGACCCGGTTGCAGTTGACAGTTATTCTGTAACACTTGCATCCTGGTACGGAAAAACCTTTGAAGGCAGGCAGGTCAAACATCTCAAGATAGCTTCAGATCTGGGTTTCGGTAATGTAGAATCTTCAATGATTACAGAAACTGTAATTTGATGCAATTTTTTACCAGAAAAGTTAGTTTCAGGTAAATTTGATTGATTGCAGTCTGGAGTATTTCAGGAACAATATAAAGTGAATTCATGCAATGTTAATTATTCAGTACTATACTGACCAGAGATCTTCCTTTTTGTAAATTCATTCAGAAAAGACAAGAGTATGAAAGTCAGATTCATTTCAGTATTGCTGGTTCTGATCTTTTCCAGTACTCTGGTTTCAGCACAGGAATCCCTTAAATGGCGTATTTTTACCAGTAACAACAAAAATGTCTGGTTTACATCTTCAAGTGAACTCTTTTTCTTCTCACCATCTTCATTTGCCATCCGCCCGGTAAATATAGATCCGGTCAGAAAAGTAAAATCCATAAGGGATGCAGTTGAATACGATAATTTTCTTTTCATATCAACCGATACCGGTTTGTACAAACTGGACATGAACAATGCGGGCAGTGAAAGGATCTCTTTTCCAGACGAACAGATTATTTCAGGCAAAATCGCGGTTGATATGGATTATCTCTGGCTTTTAACAGACAATACTCTTCACTGTTTCGACAGACTCGCCGATGAATGGCAGACATACGATATTCCTTCAGACAAACAGCCTTATATTGGAATTTACAGTGATGGTGATAAACTGTTCTGTGTCAGCAAAACAAATC
>DATGNN010000197.1:0-4163 GCA_035306725.1 Chitinispirillaceae bacterium
TTAACCATATTTCGAAGAAGTTGAAATCCTGTCCAGGGATCAATATAGCTTTTATGCTCAAAAAGCAGATAAATATAGGTCAGCTTTCCCGAAAGCTGAATACTGTATAATATATCAGAAAAATGTTCTGCCAGTTCTTTATCTATATATGAATCTTTAAGAATTGTCAGTGTACTGAAATTCAGTTTCCTGCATATATTATCCGGCAGGTATTCCTTAATAAACGAGCCGGCAATCTCTTTTCTTGTAAAAGATTCCTTGAAAAACTTGTCATGTGGATTGAAAAGGGGTTTGTCATTATTCATGAATTTAATATAATTCAGTAGCATTTAAAAAGTTAGTCCATATATGATTCCAGGAGTACACAACCCTTCGAATAATCAAATGATGATTATTCGTATGTTACACCGAGCGCACCAACCGCGATATTTGAAGACAAAGTCGGGATTTGAATATTATATCTTTGATGTACCAACAACTCCGGGTGAACCGGCAGTCCAAATTCCTGACCTCTCCCTCTCCCGGTGTGAGAGGGTGACTCCAGATACAGAATGGTTAAATAATTATATGTGGAAGAAAGAAAAAAGCTCAGAGAAGGGGGGACTGGGGGAAGAGGTCAATCTCGGCGAACATGATGATCTATAATTTTAAAAATACCTCAACATCTATAAGTTTGCAGGTGCTGCTCAACAAAACGGCCGCTGAGGGCTTATGTTTTTTAATCCACTGAAGTGGATATAGTATGAAATTAACATAAAAGATATTCCGGATTTTTTCTTATTATTCACTAATGATTTTGTAAAACGGAACTATTCAAAGGTTTCCACACGCCCCCAAACAGAAAGTTACAGAGCTGAAATATACTGCCGCGGGGTTCGTGTGCGCTCGGCGAACATGAAAATCTGTTTTAAAACACATATATTGCGCTCGGCACCACAGATGGTAAAAGAAATTAAATTAGTAATGCCAGTGCCCGGATGATTAAAAAGATTAACAAAATGTTGCACGAATTTTGCATTATACTTTCCAGATACATTACAAGTTATCGCCTTAAGATTCACAAGTATGTTATACTCTATTAATGTTTATATTGATTCAGGTGGGATAATACTTATGAAGAAAAAAGAATCAAAAACCACCCTCATAAGAGACGCACTAAAAGCTCTTCAAATCAAAAGATTCACTTTGGCCATACATGACCAGTCTTTCCCGTCATTTGCCGATGAGGAGATCGGGTATGGTTCCATATACAGCAGAGGTGCTGTTGATTTATTGTCATTTGTAAAAGAACTCGGATTTGATACTGTACAACTGGGACCACAGGGGAAAACTACACGGTTTAACATCTCTCCTTATAACAGTAGCATTTTCAGTAAAAATCCGCTTCTCCTCTCTTTATGGCGTCTTAATGAAAAATACCCTTTTCTTTTGTCCGGACAGGATCTTGAAAAACTTACAGACAGTACACCGTATAATACGGAGATTTCAGATTATGAGGTGGATAATGAAAGAGCATGGGATACAGTTGAAAAAACCGTGTCAAAAGTATTCAGTAAGTTTTCTGAAAGAAAAAATATAGATCCTGAATTCCTGGAAAGATTTGTAAAATTCAGGCGGATAATCAGTAAAGGTCCGGACTGGTTGGAAAAGGATGCCGTTTTTGAGGTTTTAAGCTCTCAATATGGAACAGACGACTGGAAGAAATGGACCGGACCGGATAATTCATTTATCGACAGGGATCTTTATTGCAGCGCAAACTTGCATGATAAGGCTCTGGAAAGGATAAAGAGGATTCATGAAAAGAATAGCGAAAAAATTGAAAAATATGCACTTGTCCAGTTTTTGCTTGCAGAACAGCATCTCGAAACAAGAGCTGAAGTAAAAAGAAAAGGTTTACGCCTATATGGAGATATGCAGATAGGATACTCTTTTCAGGATATATGGGCGCTCAGAGATCTGTTTCTAAAAAATTATTACATGGGGGCACCGCCCAGCAGAACAAATCCAGAGGGACAGCCATGGGGGTATCCGGTTCTTGACCCCGATCTGTATCATGTAAAAAATGACTTCGGGTCGGCAATGATATTGATGAAAACACGCATAGAAAAAATGTTTTCTGAATTTGATGGTTTAAGAATAGATCATCCTCATGGCCTCGTTTGTCCATGGGTATATAAAATATACGAGCCCGATCCCTACCACTCGGTACAGAACGGAGCGCGCCTGTTTTCATCACCAAATCTTTCTGACCACCCCGATCTGGCAAAATATTCAATAGTTTCACCTCAACAAATTTCTACCGATCCGGATTGCAAACGCTATGACGATAACCGGGTACAGAATTTGACCGATGAGCAAACGGACCGCTACGCGGTCATGCTTGATCTTATCCTTGAGCTTGCAAAAAAAGCAGGTGTTTCACAGGATGACATACTTTGCGAAGTCTTAAGCACCTGGCCTTATCCGTTGCGTCAGGTTATGACACGAAGAGGGTTGGGGAGGTTTTGTGTTACACAGAAAGCAGATCCGTTCAACTCCAGGGATGTTTATAGGAGAGAGAACACGTCGCCGCAAGACTGGATAATGGCTGGAAATCATGATACAAAACCAGTTTTGCTTGTTGCAGAGAAAAACACTGGTTCACAATGGTATTCAGCGCGGTGCAGAATCCTGGCTCAAGAGCTGGTACCGGAATCTGGCAGGGATGAATACTACTCATTATTAACAAGAAATCCCCGGGAGTTTCGTGATGCAATGATAGCTGAACTTTTTTTGGGACCAGCACAAAACGTTTCAGTCTTTTTTCCTGACCTTTTTGGCATGAAAGAGATATATAATAAGCCGGGAGTTATGGATACAAAAAACTGGAAATTGAGAGTACCTCGAAAATTTCGTGATTTTTATGCCGGCCAGACACAATCCGGTAATGCACCTAAGCTTGAGAAGTGTCTGGCAATGGCGTTACGGGCAAGATTTAAAAATAACACTGAGATTGAAAGGCTGTGCAGGAATTTGGAAACGTAAAAGATGAATTTCATTATCTGCTCAAAAAGATGTATTTTAATATTCAGGTTTTGGTGTAAAGATTGAAACTCAAAAAACCTGGATAATTTTCAAAACAAAAGAATCAATTAAGGAGTTGGGCATGAAGGTTGTTATGACTGTTACGGCTATCTACGATGTTCCGGACAATACCGAGTTTGTTGAAGTCGAGGAAAAGGGTGAATCTTATGGTATGCATATAGTTATTGATGGGCATAAATTTCAGCCGGTTGTTGAATTTCTTGAATATCAGGGAAAAATTGAGGGAAATCATAGCTGGGGTGAACCTGATGAAGAGGTGGTAAACAGGATATATGATGGAATAGAAGATGAAGCGTATACTTTAATGTTGGTAAAAAGCAATGATGAGGAAGAAAAGCCGATAGAATAAATTTAAAAATGGAGAATAAAACTTTCCGAATATACTTTTGTCAACTATAAAAATGGTACATCCTGGTTAACAGGAGTATACTGCACGTTGAGACTATACTTACTCGTTTTCAAACAGGTCGGGCATTTCTCTGTCCTCCCAAAGATATTTTGCTTTATCTGACCATTTGTCGATGTGTACTGTGTTAAGTCTGGGGTTGCCTTTCATTTCGGCAACCCTGGATGAGTGCAGGTTGCTGAATACACCAATGTATGAATTTGCCTTTTTAAAATCTCCAAGTTTCAGATTTAAAGCTACAATCAAATAAATAACCTGCATCTCAATCTCTTCCTGGGGACAATTGGATGTTTTAAATGCTTCTTCAAAATAACTAAGTGCTTCTATGAGAACTTTTGTATTGTCCTGGTGGACCTCTTTCATAATGTAAGCTATGCGAAGAGCATATGATCCAAGTTTGTAGAATGCATAAGGCTGTTCATTCCAGGCTTCCACTTTGGCTCTTGACATTGCAAGTCTGTAAGAGGCTATTGCTGAGTTGTCAAGCCTTGGGTGTTTGAAATAATCCGCATAGTCGTTAACATTTTTGATCATCTCCTTTCTCTCTTCAGTTTTTTCCTTCAAAGCTGAAATCAGGTTACCGGAAAGCTGGCTCTTAATCCATGAGTTGTTCGCACTGCTTTTTCTGGAGAAATCTTTTTTATCTGGTGATGCGAAAAGACATTGAGGGCAA
>DATGNN010000198.1:0-12029 GCA_035306725.1 Chitinispirillaceae bacterium
CTTTTCACTGATACACTCCGGCACATTATCGGAGTTTTCACTTCTGTACTGATAAAAAATCACATTCCCCTTGTCATCATAACTCATGGTAATGAGCCATTTGAATATTCGGGGATTAGCGGATGAATTCTCAGGATCTGCAATTCTTGAATTTTCATTGAGGCCGTAGACAGAGGTAATGTTCTCTTTTGATATGACTCTCCAGTGAGAAGCATCGGTATCGATATGAGTCCATCGCTCTATGCGTGCAAACAGTCCTTCGGTGCGGGGTCGGTATCGTTTGATGTTATAATCATCATAGACATCACCGTAATCAGGTGTATCCTCAATCCACTCACTCCCGTCGTATATAAGAGCCGGCACCAGATCTTCAGCTTCAGAAAGAATGAACACGTCGGATTCTTTACTATCCAAGTAACGGGGTAATCCCTTATCGGTCTTTCTGGAGATTGAAGGAAGGGAAAGGTTCCATCCCATGCCAAAAATCCCGTTGCCTGCACCCGAATCGTAGGATAGTGAAAGCTGTGGAGAAAACTCAGAGCGCCCCGGAGTAACATAGATTGGAACAGACATGGAACCTGTTCCTGTGACGGGATTGGCGGCAAACTTTTCTCCAATGCCCCGGATAGCACCACCACCTTTAGGAAGGGAGATGGAGGGGGGGGAGGATTCAGAATTTGATTCTTTCTGATTTGTATTCATTAAACTATTCATATCGTGAGTTTCCCTTAAATAATCCTTAGACTTTCACCTGATAACCGACATCGTTACACTTTATTTAAACAATTTGCACCTTACTTCAGGATTACATACACACTTTGTCAGGATCCATTGAGGACATCTTGTATTATTTGTATTGACTTTGGTTCATTTTCTTCATCTACAAATATTTTCTGCAATTTTTGTAGGTTTTCTTTTAGATCAGGATTATTTTCCGCATCAATTATTGCCTTACTGAGTTTTTCTTCAGTCAAATTATCCAGAAGCACCAAGGCACCTGCATTCTGGTTTACAACTCTTAAGGCATTATCCATCTGATCTTTACCAAAAGGAACTATGACATGAGGTACTCCGAAAAAAACACATTCTTTAATTGTGGCCAGCCCCCCATGAATAACCGCAGAAGTAGCATGCTCCAACATTGCTGTCTGATTTGCCCATTGAACGATTTCCATTCTTTCGTTATTTTCGAACTCTTTAAATTGGCTTTTCAGTTTATAGCCGACTGCAAGCTGGATTTTCCGGTTTTTGCACTCTGCCCTCCTGATCATTTCTTTCATTTTCAGAAACAATGTCTTTGCACTTTCGACATAGTCCATTACCCTTGAACCTGCGCTTGAATAAGTTTTGTAAAGAAAGGTATCATCCGGAACATAATCCGAAGGTTCGATGAGTATTGAAGGTTCCACATAGATGGTTTTTTCTCTATGCGCGTTTTCAGAATCGTAATACTCAGGATGGTCAAGTTCTTTAGGACATGTTACAAGTTCAGTAATATCATTAAGAGGCTCTGTAAACTCTTTTATACTTGTCAAAGAACCATTATAACTGTTTGATCTGGTTGCAGAATTCATCAACCTGGAACTTATCTCCTGATCATGAAACACCAGAAATCTCAGAGAAGTAATTGCCGGAGTTTCGTTGGGGTGACGCAAAAATGTTGTTACTATAATAAATGGTATATTATATCTATGATAAATCAACAAAGCTTCTGCTGAAACAAAGAAACCGGCTATTAAAAGATCTGGATTGTATTCGTTAACAAGATTATCCAATGATCCATCCGTTTTGTTTATTGAGCCTTCGGCAATCCGCAAACAATGATTTATCTTTGAATGCCCCTCTTCCGGTTTTTCGAATATCAGACTTGTATAACCAACATCGTAAAGCTCCGGGAATATTATTTCGGTATCCCAGTCAGGATTATAATTTTTTATTATTGGTTCACATTCTGGTGTACAGAGAAATTTGATCTGATACAATTCAGAACCTTCCTCATTAAGATTCAGAAGTTTTTTCATCATAGCCATTACAGGCCGCCAGTGCCCCGGTTCATAATTTATATCAGGCAGGACAAGTATTCTTTTAGCCATAATATAATCTGCCTTTCGCTTTATAGATTTTGTATGTTTTTACTTTTATACTATTAAACATTCTGTTTTTAAATGCCTCATCAACTTGTTATGCCAATATAGAATTTGCTTATTGACCAGCTCTAGACGGATAATTGAAAAACAGGAATATGTCCTCGATTTCCAGCCTGTCTGCGTTTGCAAGCAAAAATTCCCAGTCACCAAGCGGCAAATCCTGTACATCACCATTCATTTCGAATGCATACTGCAGTATGGTTCTGTTTTGAGAAATTGGCGTTGGTGAGCTTGATTCTTCTCCATTAAGAGTAAGCACAAGATCAAAACTATCAGAAACCGGATGTTTCATTTGGATAAAAACAGACACATCTCCAAGCGATAGATTGTCTGAATGTCTCTGGATATAATCTGCTATCAAATGTGGTATATGGTTATTATTCAGAGTAACCGTTACCGGAACATCACTATCCTCATCAGATACCCCCATTTCGACTATTTTACCAAATTGTGCAGGAAAAGAATTTTTCAAACTGATCAGATGTGGAATACTCGTCATTGAATCGATCATGGTCATCAGTTGCTTCTTTACTTCAGTTTTAAATTTTTCATTCGCAGCATCACGTGCAGTATAATTTATATGTATTAACACATCAGTAATTGTTCCATAATCGAATTGTCGAAATTCGTCCGGCAATTCTATTTTCCATGTACTTATAGCTCCGGCCCCTTCAAAAGGCAGATACCGTTCATCTCTGAAATCTAACTGGAATACACCGGAATCCATCTGAGCGTTGCTTGTAGCAATTGCCATTGGTTTTATTGGGTTAACAAGAAAGCGACTGTCCTCATCTTCCTGAGTATATTTCCCATTTTTAAGTTCCGTGGAAGTTCTTACTTTGCTATGAACCAATTCAAGTTTCGCGTTAATGCTGGCATATGGTCCTGTAACGCAAGGTATGGTAAGACTTACGCTTTTTATCCTTCTAAGGTATTGCCCCGGAAAATCGAAATCATACAAATATTCCGGAATTTCTACCTGGCAACTCCCGGTTTCCCTGAGCTCAAGAAGCCCGACCGGATTGACTAAACTAAGTGAAATGGTTTTTGTGATTTCATATTCTCTCTTGTTATTCTCCATATATGCATTATCCATCTGCCTTAATTGAAGCGACAAACGCTGCCCTGCCAACAATCCTTTTCTGGATGAATCCCATACTTCAGGAGTAATGAATGAGGAAGAAGGGATACCCAACTCAAATTGATATGCTTTTTCAGCTTTCTTTGCAGTACCATAAGCTATGTCATAGAAATTATTATAGGTTTTTATCAGCTCATCCGACATCCACCTGTAAAGTTCTTCGTTGGAAAATTTTGACTCCATCACTTCCATGGTTTCTTCGGTCTGCTCAATCTGTTTATTTTGCTTCCCAAGTTCAATTTCAGCAATTTTTACCCTTATTTCTGCAGAAATTATTTGTTTGTCTATCTGCTTTAATTCTTTTTTTGCCAATCTTTCCTGCAATTTCCACTCATCCCATCTTCGCAGGTATGAAGCATTTATGCCTATTATATTTGCTGCACGGTCAAAAATAGCTGCATTCTGGTTTATTGCATTACCAGTTTTCTCCATCGCTTCAGATGCTTTTGCTCCTCCACCAAAGGCGGCAAAAGCAAGTGCTCCCCCACCCAATCCAACGAGTGCTCCTCCAAACCCGTCAGGCACGAGTTTCATCGGTGCAGATGCCAGTACCATTGCCTGCCCGACTATATTAAAAGCTGCCGCATAAGACATTGTAGCTAACTGTGCTATTTCCAACCCGCTGTATTTTTTAATCTCGTTGTAATATTTATACCTTTCCTGGATAACATCTTTAGATTTCACCAACGATTCCATTGTCTCTCTTGCTTCTTCAATAGCTTTTTCCCTGATGCTTTTTACCATTTTAAGAAGCTCTGATTCATGAGTATTTCGCAGCAAAGCCAGATGCTCGGCATCTTTCTTTTCAAGCGCAGCAGTTATCTCGGAACCAAATGATTTAAGTTCATTACATAATTCAACAGCTTTCTGGTAAACTATTGAATAGCGGTATACACCCGGTGATGATTGAATATCTTTAAGAAGTGCACCTATGCTTATTCCTGCAGAAGTAGCACGGGCAAGCATGCCAGGATCAATTGGTGGAGCGAACAGAGGTATTTCTCTTTTTACCCCATCAATATTCATGCTGTGTCTTATCTTAAACAAACGATCGTCTACAGTATCCCAATAGGATAACAAGCGATTATTTTTTGGTATGCAGAAGTAATGCATCGTAGGCACCATTCTCAAAAGCTGCATCGAACGATGTGGAACAGCTTCAACCGTCTGATTATCGCCATAACTGTAATCATAATGATAGTAATAATATCTGGATGGTGTTTTTCTTGATCTCCAGAAACGTATTTTAACAGGAGGTGGAGGTGGAATATAGTTCTCAAGTTGCACTACCGCATTCGAAAACCCATCAAGCCCTTCTGCAACAAGCTGTTGATAAGTTAACCCCGGCTGCTCATGCATCTGTGGCATAACCAGAGGTTTTTTACCAAGTATTTCTGATGCATGTACATACAGTTGTGTTGCTTCATTTATAGCCTCCATATAATCAAGCCTGAACAATCCATCTGCCCAGCTCACTAAATTGTCCAGATATTTCATTACCACCGATTTCTGATATGCAGCAATTCTCATTCTGGCAATAAGATGTGGTTTGAACGGATCATTTTTCCATTCTTCTATCAATGACCCCAAAGAAGTATCTTGATTGTCGAGCTGGCTTTTCTCAACTGCTTTGTAAATAGAATCCCTCACACCTTTATTTGCAAAAAAAGGCAGAAAGTTCCAGAAACGTGCTCCAGGAGGCAATGATGAAACCCATTCCTGTGATTTTTCCCAATTTGTAAAGTCACCACCCGGGTTGAAAATATAATGGAACCAGCGCATTGCCTCTTCATATTTATGATCATTACTCAAACTTGTTGCTATAAAAAGAGGAATATGGAAAAACATTTCCCAGTTGTATACTCCATAAGGACTATCTAATGAAAAATCAATTATCGGTGCAGGATAATCTCCTAAAATATTTCCTGTTGGCAAATAATGATATCTAAAGACAAGGTTTGCCTCATGTCTGGCCTGTTCATCGCCAGCCATTGCATAACCCAATGGATATTTATCATTAGAACCACCCTGAACAGACCGACAAAAAAGACTATCAATTGAGCTGAGATTTACCCTGCTCACCAGGCTTTCAGCAAGAGGATGATAAAAATTATTTATCACCACACATCTGTCAACATTTGAACTGATTCCCCTTTTCCACCACTTTGATTTAGGGGGTTTCTTTTTAGAAGTAAACAGCATGTACTGTTTAGGCAGATCTTCATTTGGTATTGTAAAACAGAAATGGGAATTGAGATTGATTAATTCTGATTGTCCTGTTTCGAATTTCGCTATTCTTATTTCGATTTTTAATCACTATCGCATGAAGCGTGCGCTCGACGAACCAGATGATCTTATCTTAATTCCAAATTAAACATTCAAAAGGTGCCCGGGGTGCACGCAGACAGAAGCTTTAAGCCCCATATACTCTTTATTCAATATACTTACGTAAATCTTCAACAACAGTCCGCAGTTCGGCCAACTCCTCTTTAAGCATTTTCACATCATTTTCAAGATCATCTATTCGGCTATTTCTGTTACCTGAAACAGCACCTGCCATTTCCTGAACATCATATTCAATTTTTGGTTCTCCAGAAAAAAGATGCATATACCTGTTTTCTTTCTGACCTGGCTGACGCGGTAATTCCACAACAAAAGGCCCGGAATTTTCGTCACTTTGGAGTTTTTTAATTGTTTCTTCAACTTCATTAAGTGAACCAAACCGGTAAAGACGTTCTGTACGATTTTTTATTTCCCCGACAGTTTGTGGACCCCTCAGCAATAAAACAGACAAAACTGCGCTTTCCTGCTCCGAAAAAGAAAACAAACTCCTTATATTATGTTCAAATTTCGGTACTCTGCCACTTGCAGTAGAAAGCTGCCACACCATTTTCTTTTCACGTAAACTTTCAATTGCTCGTACCACTTCAGATTCTTCTAAATTCATTACCGGATCTCGGTTAGATTTCTGATTACAAGCATTTATTAACGCATTCAAACTCAAAGGATAGTACTCGGGTGTTGTTACCTCTTTTTCCATCAATGCTCCAAGCACTCTTACTTCAACAGCACTTAAAACCATATCCATAATTCTTCTCCTTTAAAAAACTAAAAGCAGCATTTACACCCAAAACAATTTCAAACAGTATGTAACCTTTATTCTGGAATAACAGAGAATCATGATTGGCAGGTAAACCCTATTTAAAACAGATATATCAACTGATTTAATCAAAATGGGCAATATTCAATTTTAGCACTTTAGTGCTATGTAGACATGATTTACCTGGCTGCTGATTTTCTGCACCGATTTTGAAATATAGAATAATTTATGTTCGAAAATAGTATCGAATTATTTAATGTCCTTTTTTAATCTATACGCTTAAGTTATTTTAATTCTTTATTTTGTTCTAATCAGACAGTAGTTTTAATAACAGAGAAATAAGGATTCAAATAAAATAAAACCAGAGAGGAGCATATTTATGCGTGCTATTATATCAATTATGGTTTCTGTATTAATCTGGACCACAGTAATGGCCCAAAATAGTAAAGAAACCACCCCCGCGGCAACTAAAGCTCCAGATGTTCAAAAATCTGCAGCAGCCGCCAATAAAAAACCTGAACAAGCCAAAGCTGAAAACAAAACCGCTGTCGAAAAAACTCAACCTGCTAAAAAAGCAGATGACACTAAAAAAGTTGTTGATACCAAAGCAGAAAAAACCTCTACTCCAAAGGTTAGAACTCAGGATCAAGCAAAAAAAGCTGAATTTCCTGCTGAAAAAATGGTAAAAACTGCAGAAACTAAAAAAGAGGATGTTAAAAATCAGGCTGCTGCACAGCTCAAAACTGAAAACAAAACCGCTGCTCAAAAAACTCAAACCGCAAAAAAAGCAGATGATACAAAATCACAAAAAACTCCTTCAAATGATAAGACTCAGGTTCAAACAAAAAAAACCGAAAATCCTGCTGAAAAAGTAGAAAAATCCGCAGAACAAAAAAAGGAAGATATCAAAAAACAGCCCGCTGAACAGGCCAAAACTGAAAACAAAACCGCTGCTGAAAAAACTCAACCTGTCAAAAAAGCAGATGACGCTAAAAAAGTTGTTGATACCAAAGCAGAAAAAACCTCTACTCCAAAGGTTCAGACTCAGGATCAAGCAAAAAAAACTGAAATCCCCGAAAAAAAAGTAGAAAAATCCGCAGAACAAAAAAAAGAAGACGTAAAAGAAACGGCTGCTGAACAGGCCAAAACTGAAAACAAAACCGCTGCTGAAAAAACTCAACCTGTCAAAAAAGCAGATGACACTAAAAAAGTTGTTGATACCAAAGCAGAAAAAACCTCTCCAAAGGTTCAAACTCAGGATCAAGCAAAAAAAACTGAAATCCCCGAAAAAAAAGTAGAAAAAACTGCAGAACCCAAAAAAGAGGACGTTAAAAATCAGGCTGCTGAACAGGCCAAAACTGAAAACAAAACCGCTGTCGAAAAAACCCAGCCTGCCCAAAAAGCTGCTGATACCAAAACAGAAAAAACTTCTTCAAAGGTTCAGACTCAGGAGCAAACAAAAAAAGCTGAAATTCCTGAAAAAAAAGTTGAAAAAACTGCAGAACCCAAAAAAGAAGATGTGAAAAAAACGGCTGCTGAACAGGACAAAGCTGAAAACAAAACCGCTGTCGAAAAAACCCAGCCTGCCCAAAAAGTAGCTGATACCAAAACAGAAAAAACTTCTTCAAAAAGTAATGTACAAACTCAAACTCAAAAAGTTAAACCTGCTGACACGAAAGCTAAAGAAAAGAGTTCTGAACAGGCAGTAAAGCAGGAAAAAAAATCTCCACAGGTGAAAGCAGAAAGTAATAAAACGAAAACAGTCAAAAAAGCTTCAGACAAGAAAACTGTTGGCAAAGGTAAAGACGGTATAGTTCTTTCCAGAGCAGCAATCGCAAAAGGAATTAAAAACCATGAACCCCAGGGCGTGGGCAATTCTTTCAGTGCAGATACCAAAGAAATTTACTGTTTTACTCATTTCATTGGAGCAACTGATACTGTCGAAGTTATGCACAAATGGTATCACAATAACAAACTTGTTGGATACACTCCTTTAAAAATACGTTCCGACTGGTTTCGTACCTATAGTTCAAGAGAGATACCTGAAGGTAATACCGGGGATTGGAAAGTTGAAATTGTTAACTCTGAAACTGATAAAATTTATAAAACTCTTAATTTTGTTTTAAAATAAACTTTTTAAACGCATTGGTTTTCTGAAATGGAAGCGGATTTTTACGGATTCGCTTCCATTTTTTTATGCATTTATACCATTGTTAAAAAAAACAATGGTAGTTACATTTTTTTTCTTCGATGCTCAATACACATGTCTGTGACACAACCTGGGAAAGGCTTGAAAACCAAAAAACAAACACTCGACACAATGTACGCGATGGGGATTACTATTACGCGCGATAATAACAAAAGGATAGATGCCCCCTCACGGCACTGATACTTGTAGTGTAAGCTCATGCATCGAATATATCAGCAAAAGTCTTGAATCAATCGTCATATTCAGGTTGTTTCGAATAAGCTAAACTCAATAATTTCCGGGACTCTTAATTCTTCACTCTTACCTGCTTTATTGACAAGTTTCCAGTTGCTGAAACGGTATAACCTCCGCAATCACAAACTGCTTTAACGTTCACAGGTGAGTTAAAGGGAATGTTAACAAGATTTACTCTGGCATTGCCATCCTCACCAGTTACAAAACATGACCGTGCATCAGAAAAATCTTCATTGGTGGTATCTTCCGGCAATTTGCACATAAATGTCCCCCATGATGCACTCAGGTCTATTTCTTTACCCGATATCGGAGCCCCAGCCTTGTTTACCAGCCTGAGATTCACAACAGCCCTTCCACTACGATCTCCCTCCTCAACAGGAATCAAGGAAAGTTTCATGGAGATGTCACATCCCAGACTTTTATCAGGAATTTCAAATTCATAAGCAAATGACACTATCTGAAACAATAAAACTGACAAAACTATTTTTTTCATAACACCTTCCCGTTTGGTTTGTTTTTATACCGGTTTTCCTCTTTTTTGAAAATATTTAAAAAATGATATCAGGGCAAAAATTCGAATCCGGTTTTATAAAAATTGAATAATCGGGTGACTATAACAAAATGTTGCAGATTATTTCGATACAGTAACTTTCCAGTATCTTTCACCTGTTCTCAAATAAGTTTTTGGGGGTTTACTACTTTCAAACAGTACAGGATTGTTTTCAACACAGAAGACAAAGTCCTGAATTACAAAGAAAACAAAAACTTATTTTATAAGGCAACCCAGATTTTACTCAAACACTAAATCACTCAGGTTTCCAACTTTTTTACATGGAAGTAGCTGGATATCACTGCTCGAAGAAAACCACTCTGCGCTTTTTGACGGCTGAGGAACAACACAATGCTTAAAACCCAGATGCGTTAACTCCTTTATCCTTGCACCCATATTTCCAACAGGACGCACTTCACCACCTAATCCAATCTCTCCAATAAGCGCCATGTCATGTTTCAGAGGTTTATTGCGAAATGAAGAAAGAACCGACGCAGCAATGCAGATGTCTATTGATGGTTCCGAAACTGTCAATCCCCCGGCCACATTAAAGAAAATATCATGATCACCAAGCACTATACCACCATGACGTTCCAGTACAGCCAGAAGAAGCGAAAGCTTTTTGGGGTTGATTCCCGATGCTACCCTTTGGGGGATACCAAAATGAGAATGATTAACCAACGCCTGAAGCTCCACTACCAGAATACGACTTCCTTCAAGAATCGCTCCTACCGACGTACCCGGTTGAGGCGAATACCTGTTTGTGAGAAAAAATTCGGATGCCTGGGATACCTCCTGTAATCCACTGTCACTCATGGAGAGCAAAGCAATCTCCCCTGTAGGCCCGAAACGGTTTTTTACCGCACGAAGCAAACGGTACTGATATCCGCTGTCTCCTTCAAAGTAAAGAACTGTATCGACCATATGTTCAAGAAGCCTTGGACCGGCAATAACACCATCCTTGGTAACATGACCAATAAGAAAAAATACAGTCCCGCTTGTTTTGGCATATTTCAGAAGTTCTGCTGTACATTCACGAATCTGTGCCACACTCCCCGGAGCGCTCTCAAGATCCTCTGTGTAAATTGTCTGAATCGAATCTACTATTACAAGTTCTGGCTTATGATCAGATATGACCTGTAAAATCATTTGAACCGATGTTTCCGTGAATACCGCAAGCGGTGAATCCAGAACCTTGAGCCTTGAAGCCCGAAGAGAAACCTGCTCTGTTGACTCCTCTCCGGATATGTACATTGCATTCATGGATGACGTGGCAGCAAGACTGGCACTGAGCTGAAGAAGTAGAGTTGATTTTCCTATCCCTGGATCACCACCCAGAAGTATGAAAGCTCCTCTTACCAGCCCACCGCCCAGTACCCTGTCTATCTCAGGAAAACCACAATGAATCCTTGGTGAACTGTCGACACTGCATTCGCCAAGCATCCTGGGCTGAGCCGGAACAAGCGGTACAGAAGATGACCGGTTGCGTTTACCAGCAGCAATTTTTATCTCCACAACCGTATCCCAGGCCCCGCAATTGTCACATTTTCCACGCCATTTGGAAAAATCCTGGCCACAGTTATTACACACATACGCAGTTTTTGCTTTTTTATTCAAAACAGTTTTCCCCGGATTTCGTTCTACTCTCCCCAATAAAACTCACATCTGCCAAAATACAACTTTGCATATTTTTGAACAATAATTGACAATGGTGTTGTTTTTATATTCAAAAAGTGCCAGGCAAAGCTTTTCTCCGGACATTATAATGATAGCACCCTGCGAAAATGCAACTATAAAGGCATTCTGAACTTCCGGGTTGAAATATCATGTTTATTCCGAAGCTGGTTCAAATCAACCGGTGCTGCGTATGCTTCTTCTTCCTCTACCGCATAATGCAGCTTTCGCTGACCACGAATAAACTGCTGGATATACGGATTTCTTGACTTGCGAATCTCGGCAGGCGTTCCATCAAATATTATTTTCCCTTCATGAATCATCGCAATTTTGTCTGCAATTTTATAGGCGGATCCAATATCATGAGTTACAACGATTGATGTCATCCCAAGTTTACTGCGAAGATTCAGAATAAGATCGTTAATTTTATCAGTCATTATTGGATCGAGTGCAGATGTGGGCTCATCATACAACATAATCTCCGGTTTCATCACCAGCGCCCTTGCAAGCCCGACCCTGCTGCGCATTCCGCCGCTAAGTTCCGAAACCATCTTTGTTTTAAACTCCTCCTTGAGCCCAACCATTTCAAGAGATTCACAAATAATCTTTTCGATCTCCTGTTCAGTGTAATCCGTATGCTCCCGTAACGGAAACGCCAGGTTCTCACCAACGTCCATGGAATCGAACAGAGCTGCACCCTGAAACAGGATCCCGAACCGTTTCCTGATTGAATTAAACTCAGACAACTTCATGTTAGGATACAGGATCACTTTACTATCAAGAAGTATTCTACCACCATCAGGAATCATCAAACCGATAATATGCCGGAAAAGAACCGTTTTTCCGCTTCCCGACTGTCCGATAATACAGGTTATATCTCCCTTTTTAATACCCAGATTTATGTCATCAAGGACAACCTGATTACCGAAATGTTTTTTTATGTGTTCGATTTTAAGCATTTTAAATAATATCTT
>DATGNN010000199.1:0-3086 GCA_035306725.1 Chitinispirillaceae bacterium
ATGTACGGATGCGGTTATTGTTAATGCAGGTGATGGACTTCATGAGCACCCGACACAGGCTTTACTGGATATGATGACCATACGACGAAAGATGCGCAAGCTTCAAGGTCTTAAAGTAGCAATTGTTGGTGATATTTTTCATAGCAGAGTTGCCAGATCCAATGCATGGGGAATGACGACAATGGGAATGGATGTAGTTCTTTGCGGGCCACCAACTCTCCTTCCGCAGCATACCGAAAGTTTTGGAGTACCTGTTACCGACAATCTTAATGAAGCTCTTGAGGGTGCGGATGTAATAATGTTGTTAAGAATGCAACTGGAAAGACAGGCAAGCGGCACGTTCCCTTCAATAAGGGAGTATCGCGATCGTTATGGACTTGACCTCGAAAAACTTTCTTTAATAAAAAAGGATGCCATTATCATGCATCCAGGTCCGATTAACAGGGGAATAGAACTGGCTTCGGATGTTGCAGACAGTTCAAGATCTGTAATTCTCGAGCAGGTAACCTGTGGCGTCGCAATTCGCATGGCTGTGTTATACCTGCTTGGAGGTGGTGAAAATGCTTAAAAAAAAGAATGGTGCTGTAGTTTACAAAATTGACCTTTGTTCAAGGCCGGATGACATACTTGTTAAAAACGGCCGAGTGATAGATCCGCAGAACAACATTGATGAAATCAGGCATATTCTAGTTTCGGATGGTAAAATTAAAGCTGTTTCCAAAACAGTTCCTGATACTGCTCCTCAAACGAAAATCATTGATGCGAAGGATAAATGGATTGTTCCCGGGCTTATGGACATGCATGTTCATTTAAGGGAACCGGGGCGAGAAGACAAAGAGACTATTGCTACAGGTACAAATGCTGCTGTTGCAGGTGGATTTACTTCTGTTGCCTGTATGCCCAATACGAACCCTGTTCTTGATGAAGAATCCAAAATTCGTTATGTAATTCAGCGGGCTGAAAACTGTCCATGCAGGATATATCCAATAGGCGCTATAACAAAAGGTCTGGACGGAGAAGAACTTGCGCCAATGGGGGAAATGGTTAAGGCTGGAGCTAAAGCTGTTTCTGATGACGGGAAGTCGGTTTCTCATTCAAATGTCATGAGAAACGCCTTGAATTATTCAAAATCTTTTAACATTCCTGTCATTTGTCATTGTGAAGACAGTGATTTGAGCCGGGATGGCCATATTAATGAGGGGGTATATTCAACCCGAATGGGAATCCGGGGTATACCTTCGATTGCTGAAGAGATCACTATTTCCAGAGATATACTTCTTGCGGAATATACAGGTGCACGAATACATATTGCACATGTTTCTACTGCCGGATCAGTAAGGCTTATACGTGAAGCAAAAAAACGGGGTGTAAAGGTTACAGCCGAAACCTGTCCTCATTATTTTTCCCTGATTGATGAGGATGTGGGATTGTACGATACAAATAAGAAGATGAATCCTCCGCTTCGGAGCCGTAAAGATCGTGAAGCGATTATAGAGGGGCTTGTTGATGGGACAATTGATGTAATTGCAAGTGATCATGCACCACATGTACCGGAAGAAAAAGATGTGGAGCTTGATGCAGCAGCTTTTGGTGTAATCGGCCTTGAAACATCTCTTGGAGTAGCGATCACATATCTTGTCGACAAAAAGCACTTGTCTCCTGTCGACATTGTAAATAAAATGAGTATAATGCCCTGTAAAATTCTTGGAGTTCCCGGAGGAAATTTGTCTGAAGGATCATCAGCAGATATTACAATAATAGATCCGGATTCTGTATGGACTGTAAACCTTGAAAATTTTTTCTCCAAATCCCGCAATACTGCTTTTGACAAGATGGAGCTGAAAGGATCTGCTTTCTGCACCATTTTTGAGGGCAGAATCGTATTTAGCAGAGAAATATAAATACTTTCCGCGGCCATCACTTTGGCACGACTCTTACCTGACTTGTAATGCTTTTTGTCGTGATTGCGGTAAAGCTGATACCAGCTTCAATTTTTTATTAAAGCATACAATTTCATGTCCAGGATTTTTCCATTTTTGAAAGCATTCTTTCTTAAAATCCCTTCACAGATAAATCCGGATTTTTCCAGTATGCGGCAGGAGGCGACATTTTCAGCAAAAGGTTCTGCGAATAAACGGATAATACCAGTATTGTCAAAAATGTATTTACACAATTGTTTAACAGCACTTGTACCCAGGCCTCTTCCCCAATATGATTCAGAGATATAATAGCCGGTTTCGGCAGTCCGGAAATGAATATTATCTTTACCAAACGCCCCGATACTGCCAATTACTTTATCATCCAGGGTTATGGCAAAAGCATAGGTTGTATCTTTGTTCGCACTAATCATTGCAGATATATATTCTTCTGCGTCCCTGATCGTATATGGAAACGGTATACCGTCACGCAAATTATCAAGAATTTTTCGGTTATTCAAAACGGTAGCGAGACTTTTGGCGTCATCCATTCTCCAGGGACGAATTTTACAATCCATTTTTCACACCTTTTAGCGGCCAATAATACGTGTCTTTTTGGTTAAATATAAATTAAATACAGTGCCATCAAATCCTAAGTACTAAATACTGCCATATTAATTGAACAAGTAACTTTCATTCCCTTTTTATCAGAGATTATAAATATTTCTCTTTTTTTTATTTTAATAATTATTTTACAAGTACTGTGCAGAAAAAATTAAATTACCCATCTCATTAATGAGTTTGCAACACTGTGGTAATTTGCCTTTTTGTTTTTTTTTAAAATATGTAATAATCAGAATGTTCTACTTCAAAAATGTTAAAATAATTCCTTTAAAAAGAAGATTTTACTGCTTATATGACCATGAAATGGGAAAAATTATTATCTGATAAGCGATTATATCTGTGGGATAACGGATAGTTATGCATTGCAAACGTATAGAAAATTAACGGGAATCGAGTTGTAATCTGATGAAGAATGATATCTTAATAATTAAATTAAATGATTATATAAAAAAATATAAATCTGAAAATACACTTTTTTCCATTTTCTGGAAATCATTAGGTGAAACAGATGATTTCTATATCATTGGCGGAGCTATACGCTCAATT
>DATGNN010000200.1:0-5150 GCA_035306725.1 Chitinispirillaceae bacterium
CTTAATGGAGAAAAACATTTAAATCCGCCTTTTCCGGTATTAATATATAATGGTGATACCAAATGGAATGCACCAACAAGTTTAAGGGAGCTGTTTTATAAATCTTCGGTTCCAGAGAAATATATTCCTGATTTCAGTTATTTCAAGATAGCGATTAATGAAATTCCGAAAAGGGAACTTGTAAAAATACGCAATGCAGTATCAGCTATTTTTTATGTAGAAAACAGTACACCTGAGGAGATAAAAAGAAATCGCACAGAGCTTGTATCGCTGTTGTCATCCGTAATAAAAGATGAAGGGGCACGAATAGTAGATGCGATATTTGAGCGAATGCGAAAAACACAGAAAATTGATAAAAAAGTGTCAGTAATAAAATCCGTTGAAGATTTAGTGGAGGTGACCGGTATGTGGGAAACAGCAGTTAAAAGACATGAAAAACAGATATTGGAAAAAGGTATCGAGAAAGGTATCGAGAAGGGTATTGAGAGAGGTATCGAGAAAGGTATTGAGAGGGGTATTGAAAGGGGTATCGAGAAAGGTATCGAAAAAACTCAAAAGGAAAATGCCCTTAAACTCATGGAAAAAGGTATGGATAACAGTTTTATCCATGAAATCACTGGTTTGAGCTTGAAAGAAATACGTGCACTAAGAAAAGGAAAGAAAAAGGTGTAGCTTTTTTACCACTTTCTTTAGATCACCATGTTCGCCGGGCGCACACGACCCCCGCAGTAAAAATTAAAAATACGAAATAAGAAACAAAACTATAAGAAAAAAACCGAAATTCGAAACATGAATAGGACAATAAATTTATTTGTGGGCGTGTGGAAACTGTGAATGGCTCCTGTTGAAAAATCGAATATCAATCAGAAATAATCGCAAAACTATAAGACACAACTGCCCACTGATTTTCTCAATTCACCAGGAACCCGGATTGCCGACCATCCCGGAGTTTTTGGTACATTTAGAGACTATAATAATCAAACCCCGACTTTATCCGCAAAGTCGGGGACTTTTGCGCTCGATGAGCATGATAATTTTTATCTTTCACAGCAAAACAGTTGTTAACCAGAAAACTCTCTATCTCACATTCGCTGTTTATATTGTAATAAAACTTAAAAAAACGGTGCTTTAAGTAAAATTATGGCAATAACAATACAATTTATCTTCAAAAATCCAATTATCGCGAATTTTTCACATCATAATTATTTTAGATAACATGCTAAACTGAAAAGCTGGATACAAAACCCATGCAGTCATTTCAGGATATTGTTCGGGATTCGGCATCGATGTGGATATTCTGGAAATTTCTTTCGATATAAATGGCAAGGTTAACAGTTACCATCACTATCAATCATAGGGTCTTCGAGGCTGTAAGGGTTGAAGATATGAATAAGAAGGATACAGCAAGAAAACTCAGTATAGTGACAACTGAATTGCTGGAGAAACACGGATATATCAGTTTTGACGATGTCTTCATTAAACTCGGGTATCTTGACCCAAAAGACTACGAAAACTGGAGACGCAAAAGGGTTCCGTACCTTGAAAAGGTTATCAAAATCAATCACAGCGAAATCAATTTCATAATGAAGTATGTGCGAAAGACATCCCGTCTTGGAAATCTCAAAGAAAGCTGGACAGATTATCGCTCATGGGGAAAAGGGGCAAAGGTTCGCCTGCAATTTTCAAAAACCGGAGAAGAAAATGTTGAGAAGGCATACGCAACTCGATTCCTGATGATGGAAAAGAAAATAAGAAAGCAAGCCCCCCCACCTTAGAAACCTGTGTATATTTTCGATTTACAAAAGCATTAGTGGATAATAATAAAAGGTCTGAATACATTAATTTCATCTGTATTCCACTTCTGTGGATTAAGAAATCAGCAGCTCTCCGCGGCCATTATGTTGAGCATCACCTGCACCAAAGAAAAGCAGCTTTTTTTGTTCGAGTCCCGCAATCTACATTTACCTATTAAATGAATTAACAAATGACTTTAGAGCGGGCGAGTTTAAAAGCTGCGTACTGTTTTAGACCCTAAAAATCGTATTTATATATTGTTTTTTATGTGTGCAGGTGATAAGCGAAACATGGCCGCTAAGGGCACTTTTGGATACCGGTTCCTGAGCGCGGCCGAAGGATTGACCTGGAGCAAAAGGCAAAAGACATAATAGAAACAGTGTTCCTACACTGGAATACTTTACCTTTAAGGAACGGTAGTGACAAAGGAACTTGTCGTCCCGGGCGCAGGATTTATATCAGAAACTGAATCGCACCGGAAAACTTGATTCCTATCTGGTTGTACGGATTGGTAGTAAAGGACGTGCGGTAATTGAAGATCTGGTTGTCGGTGGAATCTCTTAAAAAACGAGACTGCAGGAATAAAACAGGGATAAAAAAAGCGGGATCGAACTCAAGATCCCGCATTGCATTACGTTATAATTACAAATTGAACCAGTTTTAGTAGCGTTCTATATCTGAAATCCGCAACTCATCCAGTGCACCATCAAAATCCAGATCATCTTTGATTCCGGCGCCAAGCATACAACACCAGCTCTTTGCACCGATTGCGAATTCATTTTCCGCTGTTGAGCGAGGAGAACTCTGGTAAACGGTGGTGTCATTAATGGAATTGAACTCTTTTCCATTGATTAAAACCCGCATACCCTTTTGTCCCCAGGTACCAGCAATATGATACCACACGTCTTTCTCAACCGAAACTGGAGCCCTGACGAATTTATAGATGTCTGAGTGGTTTTTCATGAAAACGAAATCACCGTTATCGTATACAAAAAGTAGACGGGCCCCATCATTGCCAACGATGGTGTAAGTAGCACCGGAAATAAACGATGAATCGAATTTTACAAAAAATTCAATAGTTCCTGAAGCGACACCATCAGTTACGATCGTATCGAAATATGCACTCTCCCCTCGTTCAAAGCTAATTGCACCGGAAAATATGCCCTCTGTTCTGGTACCGGCTTGCAGATTCCCATCCCATAATTCGGTTTCATCAATGATAACCGATCCGGTTTCCTCATCAAAATGGTAAAGAGCCAGAGTATGGTCATCAAGAGAAAATGGAGCAGTTATCGGATTTTGAGGAATTTCGATAGTACTATCACCCTCATCAATAATACCAATTATTTCTGCACTCCCGGTACAGGATTTCAGATGAATGGTTATCTGAGTGGTTTTATTCGGTTGAATTTTACAGAAACCTGATCCGGAATACACAGCTTCCATTTTTGAATCGCAAATCTCAAGAAAAACATCCCATTCCCCAACAGGGATATTATCAACTGTACCATATACCTTATCACCATCGATTTGTAATGGTGCCTCGATCGTTTCCCTTCCCTGGCAGAATAAACGAACATTTGCTGAATCCAGATCGGCACCCTCATCAACATTTGCCAACTCTATTGAAACGTTAAGCGATTTTTCCGATTCTGGTCCGACAGCCGTTATCTGTTTGGAACAACCGAAAAGAATAAGAGAAAAAATAATTGCACTGTAAATGAAAAGTTTCATAAAAGCCTCCTCAACAATTTAAATGGCAGTTGTTTAATTCAGGGTATAACGTCGCAAAATCTGATATTTTTATACCATTTAGCCCTCCTAAATGGTTATGATAGATGTTAGATATTAGACATTTTTAAACGCTTCAACAAAATTACTTTATATAAAATAATTAAAACTCGGATTGATGCAAGTACCCGAAACAAAAAATTTGTCTTTACTACCAGTCTTACACATAAATAAATTTGGAATTAAAATCATCATGCTCGCCGAGCGCAATATACGTTTTTAAAAAAGATAATCATGGTCGCCGAGCGCACACAACCCAACTTTAATAATGGCATCTTTTTATATGATAAAGTTTTATGTACGCCGAGCGCACTTTATGATTTTAAATAATTTTCATGGTCGCCGAGCGCACACGACCCCCGCAGTAACTAGTAAAAATTCGAAATACGAAACAAAACCAAAGAAAAAGCATGAAAACAAACAGGAAAAAAAAGCGAAATTCGAAACAGGAATAGAACAATAAATCGATTTTGTAGGCGTGTGGTAACCTGTGAATAATTCCTGTTTAAAGAAAAATAGGAAATCATTAGAAACTTGGTCTTATAAATTCACAAAAGATCCAGACTGCGGGTTTACCAAAAGTATATTGGTACAATTAAAAGCTATAATATTCAAATCCCGATTTTACATCGGGATGCTCGGCTGCGCCTATGCTTCTTATTACCGTTGCTGCTGCTGGTACAGCCAAAAATACAATAGTCAAGCCCCGACTAACACGTCGGGGGTACAAATAGAGGCTATAATAATCAAGTCCCGACTTTGTCTTCAAACGTCGGGGCTTGTGCGCTCGGCGTACATAAATATTCATATTCTGATTTAATAGTCATCAAAAACAACTTGCTATCCCTGAAATAATTTTTTATACTTATAATACCTTAAACTCTATGGCGGCATTGCCCCCGGACCGTAATCCGGTTTTTTTATTGGGAAATTATTACGGCCAGTCTCCCGGATACCGTGAGGTCCGGGGCGCTCCATAGGGCGTAGGTGGACTGGCCTTTTTTATTACCTAAAACCTATGGAGGTGTCAAATGACACGTGATTATTCACAAATCAATTCCGCTTCCGCTTTAATCAATGCAGCAGTTACAGATCTCCAGGAACAAATCCACGAAAAGAGGAAAACCCTTCTCCGCAAAGGCGAAAAACTTCCTCCTTCAGGCGATTCCGAATTGATTCTTCTTCAATTCAGAGCTGGTATTCCGGACAGAAATATTATCTTACCTGTTGAATCCTGTTCAGAGAATAAAGGCCCGCGCATTAATCTGGTCTATCTGGATGACAACGGCTTGGAATCTTCTCTTATTGGTTCTCTTTCAGTTTCTGAAAGCGATCTTTCTATCAAGGGAACCGGTTATCTTTTTGGTTTCAGGATGTTTCGATATGCGGTGGATCGTATTGAAGAACTCTTATTAAGTAGCACCAACCTCTACGGAAAACCGCTTGAGTATGAGAACCTTACTCAACATGTAACTGAAAAGATAATAAGAAAGTTAAGAAACGGTTATGATATCATGAATGGGTTAATACGGACTTTTGATTTCTGTGATGAAAAAGAGAAGATG
>DATGNN010000201.1:0-6873 GCA_035306725.1 Chitinispirillaceae bacterium
CACACATTGCCCATAACCCTGCAAAACGATCCAGAAATGTTGCAGCCAACCCTGCTAACCCCTGACCATTTCTGGTTTTTATTGATGCCACTTTCATGGCATCTCCAATTATTCCACCCAAAACGAAATTGTTGAAAAACATGCCAATAAAATAAAGACGAAATGTTCGCCAGAAAGTCAGTGATATTCCACGGTTAGATAGAAGTATCCGCCACTGTATGACTCCAATAAACCCACTCGCAGCAAAAATTCCCGTTGCAGCAAATAACCAGAACAGTTTCGCCCCTGAAACAGTGTTTATTATATCTTCCCATCCCAGTTTCCCTATCAGTAAAACAATAACCGATATTGTTATTGTCGCTTTTATAAGAGTTACTGTTATACTACGAAATCGAGACAAATATTACACACCTCATATTTTTAAGAAAACGATCGGATTCTGATATTTAAAATCAATTTTATAAACCAATGTTTATTTCGAAACAGCCTGCCTGCATTTATTCTATTTACCTACAGTAAATTGCTGCTTTAAGTATGCTAAACTCCATTTTTAAACAGTTTAAACCAACAGGTTTTTAAATATAATGGATTCAAAGACCAGCATTTAACAATTTTGCCAAAACTTTGGATAGTTAAAATACGTCCAGTACCTTTAAAAATTCAAATATGAATTTTCTTGATCAGTAAGTTTCTTGTAACTCAAGTTATATATTATTTTTAAATTTAACCGTTTTCACACATAAGGAGTATAGATGCCAGTAAAATCCAGATTAAAAATATTTCCGGTAATACTGACAACATTCTGTTTCTGTTTTGGTCCATTTAATCCGGATGATCCAGCTCCAGAAGATCCGTCAACAGATCCCGATACCAAACCATCGATTACAAAAGGTATAATGGCACACTGGAATTTTAATGAGAATGAAAATGTTCTTATTAAAGACATTTCTGACTATAAAAATAACGGTAGCGCTTCAAACTGCTCATGGGACAGCACCGGAGTTGACGATAGCGGCGCATTGGTATTTAACGGAACCAACAGTTTTGTAGCAGTTGGACATGACAGCAGTCTTGATTTTGATAAGGGTGATTTTACAATTTCAGCCTGGATTAAACCGGATACAAGCCTGAAACACTCAAATAACGGACGATATGATTTAATAAGCAAAGGAGAATCGGGTAAAGGTTTCACAATCTCCCTTTATAGAAACAGAGTTTGCGGTTTTGTAGGAAGTATGACTGCGATAACCGATGCTGATACAAATACAATGGTATTTGACACATTATGGCATAACATAATGCTAATACGAAACAAAAGCACAGTCACCATGTATTTCGACAATAAACAGGTACATTCGTATAATTATAGTGCAATAGTCTCAACATCATCAGACCTCTACCTTGGAAAGAACATTTCACGAAGTACCCTTTATTCCGGTCTACTTGACCAGTTAAAAATCATGAACTACGCCTGGAGTTCCAGCGAAAGAATTTCAGAAATAAACCGATTCAAAACAGTTCAAAACTGAGATGCGATCATTTCTGAATAGAAACAAGTTCAGGTAAGAAGCAAAACTGGCATGAATACTAAAAACTACGGATAGTAGATTACTCGTACTTTTTTAAACTCTTTTAAGGTTTTCAGCACACAAAACTCTGAAACTTTTGCAGTCTTCTCAATATCGCCTATAATATTACGACAAGTACTCTCATTTTCCTCATGGATCATTGTATAAACGGAATAAGGCCATTTAAGCTGCACTTTCCTTTGGTAACAATGGCTTACATTTGCAAGTGATGCAGCATACTTACCAAGAGTTTCAATGTTGCTTACAGACGGTTTCCAGGCAACAAGCAGGTTAACTGAATATCCGGCCCTTAAAGGCCTCAGGATTGCAGCAAATCGCCTGATTTGCCCGGTATTTATATAACTTTTCAGATTATCTACTACATATTGCTGTGAACATTCAAGTTTTATGGCAACATCCTCAAACGGATTACGCTTCAGTGGCAAATCATGCTGAACCGCACGAATAAACTCTTTTTCTACGGGTAAATCATTCTTACTTGTATTTCTGCATCTGTCTATTTTGCCAGATACAGCATTCTTTTTACATCCATTCATATCCAGGGTAAAAGAGATTTTGAAAACTTTTAATGCGGGAAGATCAAGCCACGAATCAATATCGTTTATTTGTGCCAGTGAGGAAAGTTCCTCATTCAAATCAAACCTTTTTTCAAGTGTCAGCGTAAACCAGATATTATAAGAATTGTCCCTGAGATAACAATGACTTATACCACTATGCCCGACAAGTGCTTCAGCAACAGATTCGATTCGGTTATCCGGAACTTTAAAAGCACAAAGTGTACTATGGTATCCGATTTTTGATGAATCAAATATCGGACTGATCTGGCGGATTACACCATCTTTTTTAAGTATTTTAATCCTCTGGAGTACATCATCTTCTGAAATACCAAGCTTGATTCCAATACTGCTCCAGGGGTTAACACAAAGAGGAAACCCTGTTTGTAATATATCAAGAATTTTTCTGTCAACTTTATCCATAATAATTAACTTTTTAGGGCTGATAGTGTATCAGATGCTGCATTTATTGTTAGATTTATATGATCTTCAGTATGAACCGACGACACAAAAAATGCTTCAAAAGGTGATGGCGGCAAGTAGATACCTCTTTTAAGCATCTGGTGAAAATAACCGGCATAAAATTTCTTGTCTACACTTCTGGCATCCTGTGCATCATTTACTGTTGTTTTTGAAGTAAAAAACAGTGTTAACATTGAACCTATCCTGTTTACAACAGCCGGTACATTTTTCTCTTTACACAAGTCGAAAAGCCCTTTTGCGAGGCGGGATGTTTTCTCTTCGAGTTTATTATAAAAGTCACAGTCTCCTTTAATGATTTTCAAGGTTGCCAGTCCTGCTGCAACTGCCAGTGGATTGCCGGAAAGTGTTCCGGCCTGGTACACAGGGCCGTCTGGTGCAATCATTTGCATTATATCTTTTCTACCGCCAAAGGCACCAACAGCCAGACCACCACCGATAATTTTTCCCAGGGTAGTAAGGTCCGGTTTTATTCCATATATTTCCTGAGCACCCCCGCGACCAGCCCTGAACCCACTCATTACCTCATCAAATATCAATAGAGCCCCATTTGCTTCTGTTATTTGACGAACACTTTCAAGAAAACCTTTTTGAGGTAAAATAACGCCCATATTACCCATTACCGGTTCCATTATTACAGCCGCGATTCTGTCTCTATGAGATGAAAACAGATCATTTACAGAATCGATATCGTTGAATTTGGCAAGTAAGGTATTTGAAGCAGTTGAAACGGTAACCCCCGGACTGTCCGGTACACCACATGTAGCAGCTCCCGAGCCAGCAGCTATAAGAAAACTATCAGAGTGCCCGTGATAAGCACCGTCAAATTTTACTATCATATCTCGTTTTGTGTAAGCTCTGGCAAGACGGATTGCGCTCATTGTCGCTTCCGTTCCAGAATTGACTAATCGAACCAGTTCAATTGAAGGCATAAATGAAATTATCATTTCTGCCAGTTGAGTTTCCTGTTCAGTAGCAGCACCAAAGCTTAATCCTTTTTCCATTGCTTTTGTTACAGCGCATATCACATCAGGATCAGCATTTCCAAGTATTAGTGGTCCCCATGAAGCCACATAATCAATGTAGGTATTCCCATCAATATCGAAAATCGTTGCACCTTTACCGGATTGAATAAATACAGGTGTACCACCAACAGCTTTAAATGCACGTACGGGTGAATTCACCCCTCCTGTAATAACCGTCTTTGCTTTTTCAAATGCATGTCTGCTCTTTACAAGATCTCTCATCTATCCTCCTGTAAACCATTGGGGTTGTAAATGCAATACGGTTCCTCTGCCAGATAGTTGCCAGTTGAAGCATACGCCCGTGCCCTGCATCCACCACATACTGTAATAAATTCGCATCTTCCGCACCGCCCCTGATATTTATTATAATTTCGTATTTCATTGAAAAATGGTGATGTTTCCCATATATGTCCAAAATCAAAACTGCTTGTTCTCAGATCTCCTGCTGGAATGTCAAGGAAACCGCACATCTGAACCGTACCCTTGTAAGAGATAAAGGCAAAACCTTGACCACCAAGACACCCCTTTGTCATGGCATCAGGACCATGGGTTTCTAAAACCACCCCTCTGCCCTCCCGCTTTTCCCTCTGTCTGTAAATCCTGTAGTAATGAGGTGCACAAGTTGGTTTCATGGTAAGCTTACTCTTATTTCTGTTTTCATATATCCAGTTCAGGACCTTCTCATACTGAACAGCAGATATTTCATACTCCTCAAGCTCTTTTCCCCTTCCAGTGGGGACCAGTAAAAACGGATGAAAAGAAACAGCACCCAGCTTAATTGCAAGCTCAAATATCTCAGGTAGTTCCTCAATATTGATTTTTGTTATTGTTGTATTTATTTGAAACGGCAGACCCACTTTCTTCGCATTTTCTGCCCCTTTTAATACAGACGCAAATGCGCCGGTAACTCTCCTGAAAGAATCGTGGGATTTTTCATTCGCTCCGTCGATACTGAGACTTATCCGTTTTATGCCTGCCTTGACAAGTTTTTCACAGTTTTCTTCTGTAAGCAATGCTCCGCACGGTGCCATAACCATATGCAAACCTAACCTGGTGCCATACTCCGAGAGATGGTAGATATCCGGCCGAAGCATAGGCTCACCTCCAGTCAGAATAATAATCGGTTTGGCATACTCACTTACTTTCCTTAAAACGTCTTCACATTCCCTGGTAGTCAATTCTCCACAATAAGGCCCTGCATTTGCAGCAGCCCTGCAATGTCTGCAGTTCAAATTACAGGAACGGGTAATCTCCCATGCAATCAGTCTTATTTGCGGAATTTCCACCCTGCCGTTTACCATCAATACCACCCTTTTGCGAGTAAAGATACCGCATCAACTGAATGATAACTTATAATAATATCGGCTCCGGCCCTTTTTATGGATGTAAGTATTTCCATCATGACTTTTTGACCGTCAATCCAGCCTTTTTCATTTGCTGCCTTTACCATTGAATACTCTCCACTTACATTATAAGCTGCAACCGGAACATCGGAATTCTCTTTGATCTTCAACACTATATCAAGATAACTCATGGCAGGTTTAACCATTATTATATCTGCCCCCTCGTCAATATCCAGAAAAGCTTCACGAATCCCTTCTCTTGAATTTGAGTAATCCATCTGGTAACCATTACGATCACCAAACCCGGGAGCAGATTGGGCTGCTTCCCTGAACGGTCCGTAAAACGATGAAGCATATTTAACCGCGTATGACATGATCGGGATATCCTGATAACCGTTGTGATCCAGAATATCTCTAATATACCCTACTCTTCCATCCATCATGTCACTTGGAGCAACCATATCAACCCCTGCCTTTGCATGTGAAAGAGCCTGTCTGCCAAGCAATTGTAATGTTTTATCATTGTCTACCACACCATCGACAAGAAAACCACAATGCCCATGCGTTGTGTATTCACAGTTACAGACATCTGTAATAATGTAAATATCGGGGATCTCTTTTTTAATGGCTCTGATTGCCTGCTGAACAATTCCGTCGTCTCGACATCCAACCTCACCAGTTTCATCTTTTTTTTCCGGAATACCAAACAGAATAATACTCTTGATTCCTGCATTACGTATTTTCACGCATTTCTTTACAGCCAGATCTACAGACATTCTGAAGATTCCAGGCATCGATTCAATCTGTTGTTTTACATTTTTACCTGGACAAATAAACAGGGGTTGAACAAAATCGTCTGGTGTCAACACAGTTTCACGAACCAGAGCCCTTATCGCACTGCAACTTCTCAAACGCCTCATCCGTACACTCGGAAAAAACATGATTCCTCCCCAAAACCCTGTATTAAACAAATCCTGATTTTATTCTTTTACAAAATAAACAGTCGATCCTGTCAGTCCGATTTATGTTGAATTCCAGTAAATCGCTGCCAGAGTCAGATAAACTTCATTTTAGAAATTCTTACCAAAAACTTTTATCAATTAAAATGATTTTAAATCCCGCCTTATTTTTAATCAGTACCCAAAAGCGCAAGTCTGTCTCATACGGATCTGTTTTGTACAAGTGTATTCTGATTTATACCCTTACAGAGATCTCTTCTTCCGACAAATAACAGGCAGGATCTTCTGCCCATATATCATTATAAACCGCTTCCGCCCTGACTCTCAAATTACCATTACAGATATCTTTCCATACACATCTTTTGCATTTTCCACCAAGAAGACCTTTTCGGTTTTTAAGTCCTGCCATTACTGGATCAGATAAATCTCTCCAGATATCTCCAAAAGAACGGTTGCGTACATTCCCGAAGGAATAATGACGCCAGAATTGATCTGCGTGAACAGATCCATCCCAACTTACACAGCCTATACCTGCTCCGGAACTGTTTCCACCATTCATTTTCAGCAGTTTTAAAACATCTGATGCCCGCGGAGATTTTTCTCTGAGCATTCGTAAATAAAGATAAACCGCATCCGCATGATTATCTACAGTAAGTACTTCAACCTGCTTTCCCCGCGAATGCAGATTTGCCGTTCTGTTTATAATAAGATCAATCGTGTTTCGCACCTCTTCGGACGTAAGCTCATCAGCACGCAAGTTATTCCCTCTTCCTGCGTACACCAGATGATATAAGCAGATTCTAGGAATGTTTTCCTGCTCAAGGAGATCAAAAATCTGCGGTATCTCCAGAAAGTTTCTTTTATTTATTGTAAATCTCAATCCAACTTTTATACCAGCTTTCATACAATTTCTTATGCCCTCA
>DATGNN010000202.1:0-5520 GCA_035306725.1 Chitinispirillaceae bacterium
CAGATTTTATGACATACTGGAACCAGATTACCGGTGAGAATGAGCATAAGTGGTCGTCCATTGAGGGGTCACGTGACAGAATGAACTGGGGTGGAGCAGATGCAATCGCCAATTTTGCAAAGGAGCATAATATCCTCTGGAAATTTCATACACTTATCTGGGGTTCCCAGTATCCCTCATGGTTAAACGGACTTTCCTCCAACGAGCAACGGGAAGAGATCATTGAATGGTATGATGCAGTAGCACAGCATTATCCTGATGTGCAGATGATTGATGTGGTAAATGAAGCCTATCCGAGTCATGCACCGGCACCTTTCAAAAATGCACTGGGTGGTGATGGGAGTACCGGTTTTGACTGGATAATCGAGTCATTCAGGCTTGCAAGAGAGAGATGGCCAAATGCAATTCTAATTTACAATGACTATAATAACTGCGAATATAACAATGAAGTAAACTGGACAGTGGAACTGATTAATGCCATGCTGGCAGCGAATGCACCTGTTGATGCAATTGGTTGTCAGGCTCATGACGCTTTTAAAATCCCAACTTCCACTGTCAAAAGCAACATAGACAAGCTTGCAGCCACAGGTCTTCCGATATTCATTACCGAATATGATATCGGAGAATCGGATGACAATAGACAGAAACAGATCATGGAGGAACAGTTTACCATGTTCTGGAATCATCCAAGAATTGTTGGAATCACATACTGGGGTTACATTGTGGGGTCAACATGGCGTAATGGTACTGGTTTGTTGAATTCCAACGGTTCTGAACGTCCGGCACTTACGTGGCTTAAGGAATATGTAAAGAAAAACCCGAATCCGCCCAATGACTTTCCGGATTTATTGACTAATGGAGGTGGCTCTACAAGTTATCGGCTTACCGTTAGTACAAACGGGCGGGGAACCGTTACCCGCACTCCTGATGAAGACAGCTTTTCTGAAGAGACACAGGTAACTTTAACCGCTGCGCCATCGGAGGGCTGGGTTTTTAACAGCTGGAGTGGTGATGCCACTGGAGATCAGAACCCTTTAACGATAACAGTTGATAAATCAGTTAAAATAACAGCCGTTTTTACAACTGAAAATGGCAGCCACGATCTGATCTCCAATGGAAGTTTTTCATCTGGAACAGATTCCTGGAGTTTCAATAACTGGGGTGGTGATGGTTCCGGAAGTGTCGAAAACGGCGAATACAAAATTACAATCAACTCTACGGGTGATAATGATTATGATATACAGGCTGTGCAGCCTGGCATATTGCTGGAACAGGGAAAAGCATACCGTCTGATTTTTGACGCTTATGCATCAGGAAACCGAAATTTAGATGTAAATGTTGGTATGCCTGTAGATCCATATTCCACATTTCTGACAAATATCATTGATGGTGATACCACAGCCAGTCTTACAACCGATAAACAGACATTTATTCTGGATTTTATCATGGAAGAAGAAACCTATGATAATTCCAGAGTCGAATTCAGCGCAGGGCTGAATTCACCATCTGTTTATATTGATAACGTTTCTCTTTTTGAAATCGAATGGTCTTCAGTTTCCACACCTGTCAAAGCAGTCAGGGCAGAACCATTGAATATCAGACAGAAAGGATCACGTGTAATAATCAGTTTGGACAATGGAAAAAACAGCAGTGTATCACTTGACATATTTGACCTAAGGGGCAACATCATCCGCTCTTCCAGTTTTAAATCAACAGATGAGCCTTTTTCCGCTCAATCTTTTGTATTCAATGTATCAGACATCTCTAAAGGTTATTATGTCATTAGAGTTCGCAGCGGAAATGTTGTCCGGAAATCAAGGCTGATTATAAATTGACTGTGAGCTGAAAAATTGAATTGTGAAGTATGATTTGAAAAAGTAATGTAAAACTTTTTTCGGGGTTGTTATCGGAATCGAACCATGTAAAAAAAGGATGCAGATACGATACTGATCAGATCGGGTTGCCAGGCCTGGGCGAAACACAAAAATTGCACCACACGTTAAATAGTAAAATCAATATCAGGTTTTAATAAAAATCCTTGAAAAGGAGGGGGTAAAGATGTTAAGAAATACCTGTTATGTTATTGTGTTTACAGTTTTTTTTGCGTATTCTCAAACAGTTAACCTGGGGGGAGTAGTATCCAATACTGGTGGAGAACCAATTTCTGATGCTATAGTGTTACTGGTAGGCCAAAACATGAAAGATACTACGAATGCCAATGGAGAATATTTGCTAATAAGTACTTCCGTAAACAAGCAGTCTGCGATTGTGCCGCGAACAAATGATATTTCGTTAAAAAACGATGTGTTGCAATTCACTCTGGGTTCTCAATCACCCGTAAAGATTGAAATATTTGATTTGAATGGAAACCTTCTCAGGAAAGAAGTAAACATGAACGCAGCTCCAGGAGTGCATAGATTCGATATCTCAAGAAAGGTCCAGGCTGCAAATCTCCTTGTTGTAAAAGCTTCAATTGGAATGTCGGAAGTATCATTTCGATACATGGCCTTGAAAGGGGGGCAGCATGTTGTAACTCCTCTATCCAAATCGGTAATGTCCGGGGGCAACAGTTTAGCAGCAATGAAGGATATTGTCGATACCCTCAGAGTTACGGCTTCAGGTTTCCAGACAAAGTCTGTTGCTATTGCCACTCTGGATAATCAGCAACAAAACATAACCCTTGAATCTGAACCGGTTGGAAAGGAATTTCCCACGGCCAATCCCGCCGCAGCAGGTCCGTTTGAAGTGGCGGCTGACAAGAATGTGGGACCGCTTGCAGGCACTCAAAATGACCCTGTCTACGGCGAACAGCAACACTTTAATGTCTACCGCCCTAAAAATCTTGCAACCAGCGAGTACCTGCACCCGATTCTGATATGGGCTAACGGGTACGGGGACAACCCCGAGCAGAATCCACCAAAATGTGTCACTGATCCGAATGCAAATAAGTGGTGTGGACAGTATTTGCCTATGATGAATCATCTCGCGTCGCACGGTTTTGTTGTGGTAGCATCATTGAGTACGGCCACAGGAATGGAACCTTACCCAACTCTTGCGGGCATGGACTGGATAATCGAGCAGAACGAAGATCCTGACAGTCCCTACTATCATCGTCTGGATACGTCGAAAATTGGGCAGTTAGGCCACTCGTTTGGTGGAATGTCAACCTGCATGACCGCATCCGACCCTCGATACAAGGCTCTTGCCACGATTTGCGGGACCAGCACGCTAAGTGGCCTACACACTCCGATACTGTTTTTCTGCGGAGGGAATGATGGTACTGTGCCTTGCGATGGTGTTAAGAGTACCTTCCAATCTGTCAAGGACCAGCCAGCCTTCTTTATAAACGAACGAAACGCGGATCACGGCAGTTGGGTATATCAGGGTGCCGGTGGCGTCTCTCTTTCTTCGGCTGCCGCGTGGTTCAGGGTTCACCTGATGAATGATACCGAGAACCGCAAATATTTCTATGGCCCGAACTGCACATTCTGCACCGATTCCCGCGTGCAGGTTGAGCAGAACAGTCTTATGCAATAGGCCGCTTTGTTGCGATCTCACCTGCCTCTTCGTGTTCGCCTGGGATCATGGTATTCCAGGCACACGACTCCCGGTAGTTCATTGCAGCTATTATAAATTAATAAAGAGTATATGGGGCTAAAGACCTCTTTTTTTCCCGCGAACGGGACCCCCGGGCACCCCTATTGCAGTTTAAGGCTCCGGTACTGGGTGGGATTGCTGTTGGTACAATTAGAGGCTATGATAATCAAATCCCGATATTATCGGGGTGCTATACAAATACAATAATAATCAGGTTCCGGTATCTCGTCGGGTGTACAAATATGGCAATAATGTTCAAATCCTGATTTTACATCGGGTCACACACGAGGTCTGGTTGCAGTCAGGATTACCTTTGAAACTGCAGATTAAAAACCCCAACAATTTAATCCGTCAACCCCAATAACACGAATTCTTTCACACCCTGCTTTACAGATAATTTGTCTTGGGTTTGTGCTGACAGGCATTTCTCCTTTAGAATACCTCTTTATACCTGGTGCGTTTTTTAACCCTTCCGCATAAGATTGCTTCCTTCAGATTATCCATAAACAGAATAACAGGTTAAACGAGTGTCAAAAAAATAGCATAGTGCATACCCGAACAAGAGCACTGTAACGCAGATTTTGGAGAGGAAAAGTTTAGAGGCAGTTCTGCCCAAAGAAACCGTAGCTCAGTTTTGGCTAATCGAGCTTTGACTCAGCCATTTCGGAACGAAACAGTCGGGGGCTATTCACTTATTTAACAAACAGGATCTTTTCCGTGATCACCTTCTTCTCAATGGACGTTTTCAGGTAGTATACTCCTGGTGGGATTCTCTGTTTTACAGAACGCATGATGGAATGCCTGTTCAGATTTGTACCGGAAAAGACAGCGACTCTTTGACCCCTACTATTAAAAACAACTATGTCCTGAATAGTGGGGACATAGAAATTTACACCTGATGTGATTACTTTGTTTTCATTCTTTATGAAGTTTGGTGTCAACGAAAGATTTTGCTCAGGAACAACACTTAACGTCTGCAACGTATCCTCTATTGATCCGGACCAGTGGCTGAAACGATATCCTTTAGATGGAAGGGCCTGTATCTGAATGGGAATTCCAACAAAGTACATTCCGGCCCAGGATTGTTCGTTTGCCTTTACGGTGTTAATTTTTACAATTCCCTTCTGGTTATCATTATTATTTACTGTTATCATAATCGTATCATCCAAATTGAAGAAACCAATTATATGTTCAACCATGTACATTTTTCTGGTTGCGGCAAAAGTAATCATAGTATCAATATAGCTTTCCCACTCACTGTAGTCTTGCGGCGCACCCCAGCGGTTTATATGCTCTTCTATCAAAGGAGAATAGACTTCTTTCATTTCGGCGATTTTCGCAACAACAGTATCCGCATGAAAAACGGTATTCATAAGATCTGCAAACTGATTTATCATTGCTGCACAAAATGTATCATTCTGTAAAAGAGTTCGAAACAGTATTGTCGACCACTCGCATTCACCACCGTTGGAGCAGGCAGCATGCTCCAAGGTGTTGTGATCAGCGGTATTATTCCATAAACCAAATCCATAGTCAAGGTCATACAACATCCATCGCCATCTGCCGTCATGTCCGTATGGACTCTCCGGTTGATAAGAATCGGTGCGCAGTCTCCACCAGTCATTGTTGTTATGAGGCCAGTCTGTATTGCGGGAATAAATCTGTATAGCCTGATATGTAACGAAATTCTCGATATCCATTAAGGTATTAAGATGCCCGTACACAGAGGGATCGCTAATATCGTTTTGCTGTATATAGTCTAACATAGCCGTGTAATGGGAATCATCCCCCTCAACAATCTCAATAATCTTATTCTCATCATCCGTGCAAAGAATATCAAGATTATCCGGATCGACTCCATGATGATAGTGCAGATAATGTTTATCAAGACGATCACGGATATTTTCAACACCCCAGTATTCT
>DATGNN010000203.1:0-29438 GCA_035306725.1 Chitinispirillaceae bacterium
AGATGGGAAACTGTCAAAAAAAGTCGACCATCTCAATCTAAATAAAGTATGGTTGCAGGTATTCTCACAGACAGAATCATAAGATAATTGTATTTACTGTTTTTTTCATCAACCACAGTGGAACATTATACGGTGGATAAAAGATTTTTAAATCGGGAAAAAAAGGTTTCTGGATTTCGGATCTTTTGAAACTGAATGTGTCAATACTTGTATTACTGCGATATGTAATCATATCTTTTTTCGGTATTGTTTCAAAAGATCCGAAGTTGTTAGCCATGAAATGCGGGATTCCGTTAACACAGTAATTTTCTGAAACCATGCCTCCCCTGACCAGTTCTTTACATGCGTTATCAACTGTAAAAAGAGAGATCGAATGAAGTGGTGATCTTTGCCTTAAAGTCCTTATAACTTCATCAATACTGTCATAATAAACCAATGGTAGAACTGGACCAAAAATGTTTTCATAGAAAAGAGGATCGTTGTTGTTTTCAATTTCAATTAGAGTTGGTGAAATATAAAGGTTTTCTTCATCCAGGATTCCACCTTCAATTACTTTTCCGTTACTGGATCGTAACAAAGTTTTGATCCGATGAAAATGGTTGTTGTTTATTATGCGTGCAAATGCTGTCGAATGGCGTGGAGTTGGACCATAAAATTGATTTAGTACTTCAGTAAGAGTGTGTGTAAATTCATTTTTGATTTTTTTATGTATGAAGCAGATGTTTGGTGCAAAGTTGGTCTGTCCTGCATTAAAAAATTTACCGGATGCAATTCGTCGGGCAGTTGTTTTTACAGGTACATCTATATCGATAATGCATGGATTGAGACAATTATTTTCATGTTTGTGATCAATAAGATTTCTTGTGCAGGATTGCATTGTATTTCTGCCAGTGATTTCTCCCCCGCAAAAAAATACCCTGTCCACTTCCTCATTTTTAATAACCTGCAAAGTGCTATTTATATTACCTTCAAAACAGGCAATAGATAAATTATTAAAAGTTTTATTAATTAAATCGCTCAAAATTCTTGAACTTGCCGGAGCGAATTCTGAAGGTTTAAGAATTACACAATTACCAGCGCTTATTGCAAAAACAAGAGGCTTGAGTAAAAGGCCAAATGGATAGTTCCATGGGCCAATAATCAAAATAATTCCAAATGGCTGAAGATACTGAATGCCTTTAGTAAATAGATTAAGAAAAGGTATATCCAAACGTTGGGGATTCATCCAGAAACGTAAATTCTTTTTGGCATAACGGATATCAGACAATACAGGAGCTATTTCGCTGGCGTAAGCTTCAGCAGGAGGTTTATGCATATCCAGATAAAGACTATTTAAGATGTCTTCAGAAGAACTCATCAGCATATTTTCCAAAAGATCCAGTTGTTGTATGCGCCATTTGTAATCCATTGTTTTACCGGTTAAAAAAAACAATCTTTGATTTTTTAGATGTCTGGATACTGAGTACATACATCCTCTCCTTATATGCTTCTATTTAAACCAGCAATTAAAATACCAAGGAAAATAAGTAATAAACATATTGGAAATTCGTGAATTGAACAACTCAAAGAAACTTTTTTTTCTGAAAACAGGAATACTTTTCGGGTATGTTTTTTAAACTGATAAAAAAAATTGCTTATATTCATAAAAAACATCTATCTTAATAAAAGCTGTTTTTATATTATATTGATAATAAAATATTTGCAATTTCAAAATTGACCAGATCTTTTACTGTTTGAATATTCGTATCCTGAAAATTACCTTAATCTGGAGAAATATATGGATAGATGTCCGGAAGTCTGTGGAGGTAAGTGTTCAGAATGTAACCATTATTATGGTGAATGCAAAGGTTGTTCTATTTTAAAAGGTAAAGTTTTCTGGGCAGCTTTTGTTGATGATAGTGGGATTTGTCCTATTTATAGTTGTGCAGTTAATTCCAGAGGCTTAACTAATTGTGGAGAATGTAACGAGTTGCCATGTGAGCTTTATTTTAAACTAAAAGACCCACAATTAACAGATGAAAAGAACAGAGAAGAAATAAACAAAAAAGTTAAACTTCTAAAGAATTTAAAAAGGGAATCGTAAATAGTTGTTATTTTAAAAAAAACAGGTTTATTATCATTATCAAAAATTTACCTGACAGTTCCAAATCTCAACCTCAGGGCTAATCCGCCAGCCATTACAAATTTATTTTCTGGTATCAATTGCCATTGTGGGATGATTTCAGCAGTAATTGTAAAAGGGATTGTTTTTATGATCCATTCTGTACCAACTGGCAATTGTGCTCCAAAAAACCAGTCGTTTCCAATTCGCAATGTAAGGCCTGGACCTGTAAAAATCGGAAACAACCCATAATCGGTTTCAATGTGAAGGAAATGTATCAGATAATCAGCGAAGATTTCAAAAATACCATTTTCAGTAAAAGACCAGGCTGCTCCCAGATCTGCTGCACTGATTTTTGAATACCAGTATTTTATACTGATACCTACAGGTTCTCCCAATAATACACCTGCTTCAAACAACGGAACTTCAGTGACCGGTTCGTCATTATTTTCCTGGCCAAACAGTCCGGAATGAAGGAATAAAGTTATTAATGACAAAAAAATCAATTTCATATCAATTTCCTGTAAATCGGTGAAGAGACATTCTGTTTCGGTAGTATCTGAAACCTTTGCACTGCATAAAAAGCTGTGATCAGGAACATTTTTGCATAATTTGTAAGTATTTTTTTCTATGAGAGGGCATTCCTGTACGATCCCAAACGCTCCCGGTTGCAATGATCCATTTAATTGGGCACTACTGATTTTGTTTGTAAGCAAGATGTATACCATTACACGCTATCCAGGATTGTCGTGTAATGGGTATGCATTAAAAAGAAATGGTAATCTTCCTTTTTTTCCTCCACAGGTACGAAGTGCCTGTGTCGAAAAGGTGGAATGGGATATTACTGTATTATTGTTATTAAAGAGTTTGTGAACATACTCATTGGCACTGTATTTGAACCTGGAAATAGTAACATGAAGAAATAGTTACTTGCATCAGGAGAAGGTTCAGAATGAGAAAAGGTGTTCAAGATCAATGTGTAAGCTGTGGAAAAATTTACATAAATAACTATTGGTATAAGCCCAGTCAGACTCCTCCGCATCCACCACGGTACAGGGGCGCGATGTGCCCGGAGTGCAGACAAAAAAAGCTTGACAACAAAGACAATGGTGTTCAAAACAAATCTGTCAAAAAGACAGCAAATAAAAAATGCAATCCCGAAATCGTATTACCCTTATCGTAATATCATTTTTATTAACGTCACCACACTTTAATGTAATAAATTTGCTTACTATGAGCCTGCGAGAAGACGCTCCTGGCACAAAAAAGATTATATGGGGCTGTGAAGGATCTCATATTTACCTGACCAGTTATCGAATCAGCAAGTTATTACCCCTTATCCTTTATCGGTATCCTCATAATTGCAGGTAATCGGGCAGTTCTTTTGACTTCCCAGGCAAACCCTAAAAAGAATCGTTACTGTTTCGGTAGAATTGAATCATCATTAAAGTACTTTTAGGCGTTTACAGGGTTATTAATGCTTTCTAATTTACGGTATAAAGATGATAAAGAGATGCCGAGAGCTTTACTTGTTTCATTTTTATCATCTTTGAAATGCTCGATAGCCCTGACAATGTGATGTTTTTCAATTGCGCTGAGATTCCAGATTTTTTCAGAATCATTTTCATCAGAAGAATTGATGTTTTCAAGACCTGGGAAGTGGGAAAGAGTCAAAGGTTTACCTTGAGCAAGCAGTAATGCCCGTTCAATCATGTTTTTAAGTTCACGGATATTTCCAGGCCACGGGTATCTGCAAAGGTTTTTTACCAGATCAAGGTCAAGAGGAAAATGGTCATAGTCAAAACTTAATAATAATTGCTTTATAAGTCCTGGTATGTCCTCTGTCCTTTTTCTGAGTGGTGGGATTTCAATGGGAAATACACATATACGATAGTAAAGATCACTTCTGAATGATTTATCATTTGCTGCTTCTGCCAGATTGCGGTTTGTAGCGCAAATCAATCTGAAATCACTGCTTCTGAGTCTGTTTTCACCGATCCTTCGAAAGGTCCTTTCTTCGATTGTTTTAAGGAGCTCGGCTTGTACTTCCATATCCATATCGCCAATTTCATCCAGAAACAGGGTGCCGCTATCTGCCAGCTCAATTAAACCTTCCCTGTCCTTTATGGCAGAAGTAAACGCTCCTTTTGCATGGCCGTAAAGTTCGCTTCTTAATAATTCACCTCTAAGACTTGAGCAGTTAAGCTCTACAAATGCACCATGGCTTCTATTACTGTGTTCATGGATCCATCTGGCAAGGACACCTTTTCCGGTTCCTGTTTCGCCTAATAGTAGTATTACAGTATCGTTATGGGCACCTACCTGGACATAATTCAATATCCTTTCGATCTGAGGGGATACCCCAAAATAAGGTGTTTCTTTTTTTGACAGACGTTTGTGAATCGATTCTCTTTTTCGGAGTTCTTCAACTTTCAGACTGTTTTTAAGAATAAGTTCCAGATTTTCCATATCAACGGGTTTTGTAAGGAAATTTGCAGCTCCGTATTTCATGGCTTTAACAGCAGTGGAAACATCAGTTATTCCGGAAATAACAATAATTGCGATTCCCTGTTCAGTATTTAATATATACTTAATAAAATGCAAAGCATTGCCGTCAGGCAGGTTTAGGTCCAGCAAAACAGCATTAAAATTCTCGGTTGATATTAATTGCTTTGCTTCCTTAATTGTAGCAGCAGCCTTTACAGAGTATCCTTTCTTGCTCAGATAACGGGAATATCCAAAAAGTGTAGCCCCTTCATCTTCAATTAATAATACTTTAGGTGTTTTCACGTTTAAATCCTCCTGAACTTATTCCTCCAATGTGTTATCCTATTGTTCGCAAAATATGCAAGACTTGTGCCAATAAGGGAATTCATGAAGATAAGCTTACCGATTGCCAATAAAAACGATATATTAAAAATATCCGGCAATGTTCTTGTGAATTGATTTCTGTTTTCAGGCTCTAAAAAAAAATTTTTCCCAGAGTGAAAAAAAAATTGAAAAATATATTTCATAAAGAGGGAAAAAAGTCAGATAGGACTTCAGGAGAACAGAACTGCTTTTTGTGTTTCCCATTTTTAGTTGTAAAATTGACTCGAGAAGTGAAAGCGGGAGCGGTTGCATAAAGTAAAAACTTAATTTGATATACTTTATTCTGATTGTATGGTTGGTATATAGTGTTATGAAAAGATGAGCAGTAATTTGTAATATTTTGTACTTTATTGTTCATTTTGATCAGGTTCAGTGTTTACTTCGCTTTGCAGCCATTTAAGGTAGCTTTCATTACCACCATTGACAGGAATAGAGACAATACAGGGGCAGTCGTAACTGTGTAAAGACTTAACACGTTCAATTAAAGATGGTAACAGATCCTGATCTGTTTTTGCTATAATAACAGCTTCAGAGGTTTCATTTATAGTTCCTTCCCACCAATACATAGAATGCATTCCATCAAATATATTAACACAAGCAGCGAGCCGCTCTTTAATAATATTTTTACCAATTAGCCGTGCTTCATCCAAGTCGCTGGTTGTAATATAAACGATTATCAATTTCATAAATATCTCTGTCAATTACAGGCATACTGGTACAGATGCAAAGGATTACTAAATTTTGGATATAGACTCTTTTTTTTCCCCCTGATCGTGAATTATTTTCCCCAGAGCTTTCATTGGAACCGGTTTTTCGAAGAATACAGCATCCAGTTTCTGAAGGCGTTCTTCTGCAATTTCTGATACATATCCAGAAATCAGTATTTTTTTTACTTCAGGAGGTGACGACTCCATAAGTTGAAGTCCATTATATTTTGGCATTTTATAATCAGTAATCAAAACATCCACTTTATTACTGGTTATAAATTTAAGTGCTTCACTTGAGTCGTTAAATGTGTGAACATTACTGTTTTGTGATGAGCACTGGATAAATGTTTTTAGTAGTTCAGTTATCTGTATCTCATCATCAACTATAACTACTTCCAGTTTTTTGTCCATTATAGCGCCTTTTGGATAGTGTATAGATTGAATTATGATTTTCAACCAATCTAATCTATTAATATATTTAGAAATTGGTCTAAATAATATTGTGATATTTTAACGTTAAAATGTTTAAATATCAAAAAAGAAAAAATAAATCCATTCTTCCTGAAATCGTAATACCAAAATGACTTTTTTAAAAAACGCCAGCAAAAATTGTTCAAAAGAAAATGAAGATAATATATTGCGCCCAAAAGTTCATTATACAAAAAAACTTCCTGTATTAGATCGCAAGGATGAAATACTTCAGGCGTTAAATAAAAACCAGGTTGTTGTAGTGGCAGGAGAAACCGGTTCTGGTAAAACTACTCAGCTTCCTGTAATTTGTCTTGAAGCCGGCAGAGGTAACAAGGGCAAAATCGGCTGTACACAGCCAAGGAGAATAGCTGCAGTATCCATTGCGGCATATGTGGCTAAAGAACTAAGCTGCACATTAGGTAAAGAGGTCGGGTATAAAATCCGTTTTAGTAATTATGATTCAGACCAGACATGTGTAAAATTTATGACAGATGGTATTCTTTTAGCAGAAATCGAAAATGACCCGTATCTGCTTAAATATGATACTCTGATCATTGATGAGGCACATGAGAGGAGTTTGAATATCGATTTTATTATTGGATATTTCAGGAAGTTGTTACCTGAAAGAAAAGATTTAAAAGTAATTATCTCTTCTGCGACTATCGATACAGAACTTTTCTCAAAAGCTTTTGGAAATGCACCTGTTATTAATGTATCTGGCAGGATGTATCCTGTTGAAGTATTATACATGAATTCACAGGAGGAGAATAATCAGGATCTGTCGTATCTGGATGCTGCGATAAATGCAGTAATTGATATCCTTGATTTTCAGGAATCGGGTGACATTCTGGTTTTTATGCCATCTGAACATGATATCAGGGAAAGTTGCAACCGATTGCAATCTGAAATAAAAGGCATTGAAATAGAAATCCTGCCGCTTTATTCAAAATTGGGGCGTTCACAGCAGGAACAGATTTTCAAGACATCCGGCAAGAGAAAAATTGTTGTTGCAACGAATATTGCCGAAACATCAATAACTGTTCCCGGAATTCGTTTTGTAGTTGATACAGGGCTTGCCCGGATTCCCAGATACGCTCCAAAGCTTAGAACCAGTCGTCTTCCAATTGAACCTGTTTCTCAGGCGTCAGCACAACAGAGAAAAGGAAGGTGCGGAAGAGTCGAAAATGGAATTTGCATAAGGTTATACAGTGAAGACGAATTTTTAAGCAGAAATCCGTTTACTGCACCTGAAATCAAACGATGCAATCTGGCAGGTGTAATATTGACAATGATTGCACATAACCTGGGTGATATAGAGAAGTTTCCGTTTCTGGAACCTCCATCACATCAGGCTATCAATGAAGGTTATGCGGTTTTACGTGAATTGGGAGCAATCGGTGAAAACAAAAAATTGACAAAACTGGGCAGACAAATGGCCCGATTACCACTGGATCCTCACATCGCAAGAATGGTTATTGCAGCAAACAAAGAAAATGCATTGCGTGAGGTCCGAATTATTGCATCTGCACTCTCTATTGTTGATCCAAGAGAGCGCCCACTGGAAAAACAGGAGCAGGCAGACCTGATGCATCGCAAATTTATTGTCCAGGGCTCTGATTTTCTTACTTTTGTGAGACTTTGGGATACGTATCATCATGAATGGAGTAAATTAAAAACACAGAATAAAATGAGAAAATTCTGTACAGACCATTTCCTTTCCTATGTCAGAATGAGAGAATGGCATGATGTTCATAATCAGCTTTGTGAAATAACAGATAAAATGAGGATGTTTTGTGTTAACAGTAAATCTGCATCAAATGATGCTGTTCATAGATCCCTGTTGACAGGACTGTTTTCTAATTGTGCAAGAAAAAACGAACAGACATCTTCCTATCAGGGTACAAAAGGAAAAGTACTGTTTGTTTTTCCGGGTTCATCGGTCAGTAAATCCAAACCGGAATGGATAATGTGTCACGAAATCGTAGAGACGAGTCTGATGTTTGGAAGAACAGTTGCCCCGGTTGATCCACGTTGGATTGAAGAGCTTGGGGGTCACCTTTGTAATCATACATACAGTGAACCATGGTTTGACAGCGAAACCGGTTTTGTCAGAGTCAAAGAAAGGGTTACTTTATTTGGGCTGCCTGTAGCGGAGCATGATGGAGTTCATTATGGGCGTATCAACCCTCAAAAAGCATCATCGGTATTTATTCAACAGGGTTTGGTTGAAGAAAAGTTGAATGCAGATTTCAAATTTTACTGTAATAACAAGAAACTGCGCCGCGAAATCGAAAAAATGGAAGATAAGCTTCGGACACGATCCCTGTTTGCGGGTGAAAATGCTGTTTATGAGTTTTATTTCCGGAAACTAAAGGGGGTGGCATCTGTAAAGGATCTGAAAAGTTATCTTTTCAAGAACAAAAATGACAGAGCTCTTTTTATGAAAACGGAAGATCTTTTAACAAGCGATATCCCGAAAATCCTGGAATACCCTGACCATCTTTCTATTGGAGAAAATAAATTTTCTTTGTCTTATGATTTTGTGCCTGGCAATGAAAGGGATGGAGTAACTGTCAGAATCCCTGTAACTGAAATTTCGATTATTCCTGAAAATCTGTTTTCATGGCTTATTCCACCATTGTGGCCATCAAAGGTACGAGAAATAATCAGAAATTTACCAAAGAATACGAGAAAAAAACTGATGCCTGTTAATGAAAAGATCGCTGAAATTGTTTCTTGTCTTGATTATTCTCCCGAAACTTTCGAAAGCTGCTTTTCCCGAATAATCTTTAAATTGTATGGAATAGAAATTGATCCGGAGTTAATCTCCGGAATTCGTCTGCCGGATCATCTGGTAATGAGAATCGAATTGATAGATAAATTTGGAAACATTATCAGAGAAGGAAGAGGCAGGGCTGTTTTGGAGACTTCAGAATCGAAAGAAAACAAAATGGATTCAAACTGGACGAAAATGGTCCATGAGTTTGAATTAACAGGTATTAGAGAATGGGATTTTGGTGATTTGCAGGATTGTGTCAGTCTGGTATCATCTCAAAACAGTATACCGCTATACGGATATCAGGCATTAAAACCTGCAGGAGATTCTGTCGATTTATTACTTTTTTCATCAAAGGAAAAAGCAGCCCGGATTCATAGAGAAGGGATTAAAGCTCTTTTGGAAATAGTATGCAGTGATGAATTCAGTTGGATTGAACGCGAAATGAAAATTACAGATCAACTTAAAATGCTTTGCATCCCTTTTGGAGGAACAAAAAATATCAAGTTAAAACTATTCAATTCCATACGTAACTTCCTTCTAAGACTATCTGATGATGTCCCAAGAAAAAAGGAACAGTTCGATAAGCTTTGTGTCAGGGTGAAAAAGGAAGCGAGGGGAATTGGCTATGAAGCGATAGCTTTACTTGAAAAGTCCATGAATCTTTTAAACCATAATTATGCACTGCTGATGAAAGAGAAAAGGTCAAATCTTGTCTCACTCAGGACGGAACTGAACAATGATCTTGATTATTATAAACAGGAACTTATTGAAGGTGTAGGGTATGAGCGGTTCAGATTGTTTCCACGTTATCTCGAAGCGTTTAGATACAGAATAGAACGTGCTTTTCTGAACCCTTCAAAATATATTGAGCGCAGAGAGCAACTGGATGAATTCAGAAATGTGCTGTTTGACTGGAAAAAGGTAAAAACGGACAGAACTGGCCAAAATGCAATAGAACAGTTCTGGATTATGATTGATGAATATGCTATTTCACTCTTTGCGCAACAGGAAATAAAAACTCTTTTTCCGGTTTCAAAGAAACGGCTTGAGAAAAAACTGGATGAATTAGCTTCAATGATCAATAATGGCTAAAACAGCATCATTTCGCTTTTATCGGATGAGAAAGGAAATTGTTATTGGTCATTTACTATTTTTAGCTTAGAGAGGAAGGATCTGGTGGTCCAACTGGTCTTCAAAACCAGTAATGGGCGGATAACACCGTCTGTGGCAGGTTCGATTCCTGCTCTCTCTGATTATAAATGCTGATTTCCACACTTTAATAATTTTTATTTATAAGTCAATAATGAATTATGAATTGTCACACAATCGTTTTCGTCAGTTGCCTGGTGTAGATCGTGTATTGAATACAGAAACATGTTCAAGGCTGATTGAACAATATGGCAAGCCGGTTGTAACTTATGCTGTTCGCAGTGTTCTTGATCGAATGAGAAACAGAAACAGCTTTGACAGTGTAAAAATTTCACCTGATTCCATAGCTGGTCATGCATCAGAAATTGTTTATGCAGTTTCTGAAACATCCCTGAAACCTGTAATTAATGCAACAGGTATCATTCTTCATACGAATCTGGGTCGAGCTCCTCTTGGTGATAATTTAATATCGGAAATAGCGCCTGTTTTAAAAGGTTATTCAAATCTGGAATTTGATCTGAAAGCTGCTAAACGTGGCCATCGAATAAAGCATATTTCGGAATTACTGTGCTACCTCAGTGGCGCGTCAGGAGCTGTTGTTGTCAATAATAACGCTGCAGGTATCATACTTGCGCTCAACACACTTGCCCGTACCAAAGAAGTTATAATTTCAAGAGGAGAACTGATAGAGATCGGAGGGGCATTCAGAATACCTGAGATAATGGCTGCATCTGGTGCAAAAATGGTTGAAGTCGGGACTACTAACCGCACAAAGCTTTCGGATTATGAAAAGGCTATCACTTCCCAAACAGCTGCAATATTTAAAGCACATAAATCTAATTATACAATACAGGGATTTACTGAAGAAGTTACGGTGAAAGACCTTTCCAAACTGGCCCATTCACAAGGACTTCCGTTTTTTTATGATATTGGATCTGGTCTTATAAGAAAACCTTCCATACCGGGGTTTGAAAAAGAACCGGATGTTCGAAGTGCTGTTAAGGATGGTGCTGATCTGGTAATGTTTTCAGGAGATAAGCTTCTGGGAGGATCTCAGGCTGGTATTATTGTTGGGGCCAGGAGTTTTACAGATAAACTTTCAAAAGCGCCACTTATGCGCGCATTGAGGGTCGGAAAACTGACAATTGCAGTTCTGGAAAGTGCATGCAGGCACTATTTAACAGAAGAAAGTCTTAAAAATAAGAATCCATTATTTCACTTTTTAGAGAGAAAACCTGAAAAACGGAAAGATATGGCTGATACTCTTGTAAAAAAATTGTCCGGCAGGGGAGTCAAATCAACAATAGTAAACAGTTTCGGGTTCTGTGGTGGTGGAACTTTACCTGAACTTAAACTTTCAAGTGATGCAGTTATGCTTATTCCACCATCTGAAAAAGTTAAAGAACGACAGGCGTTTTCTGAAAAAATATTCCACAATTTGCTTCAGAGAAAGAAACCGGTACTTGGTGTTCTTCGTGAAGGCAGGGTTTTGTTTGATATGTTTGCTCTAGAAGAGAAAGAAATCGAAGAGATAGCATCAGCAGTTGCAGATTGTATAGGAGAAGCAAATGAGCAGGCACCTGATTTTGGGTACAGCCGGTCATATCGATCATGGTAAGACCGCTCTGGTAAAAAAAATAGCAGGTATTGATTGTGACACCCATAAAGAAGAAAAAAGACGTGGCATAACAATAAATCTTGGATTTGCCAATCTTGAAATGCCATCAGGTGATAGAATCGGTATTGTTGATGTACCTGGTCATCATGATTTTGTCCACACAATGGTTTCGGGTGCAAGCGGAATTGACATAGCATTACTTGTTGTAGCTGCTGACAACAGTGTCATGCCCCAAACCCGGGAACATCTCTCAATTATGCAGATGCTTGGTATTAACGGTGGAATTGTTGCATTAACCAGAATTGATCTGGCAAAACCTGAGATTGTTGAAACAGCTGTTTCTGAGGTACAGGAACTTGTAAAAGGTACGTTCCTGGAAAATTGCTCTATCGTAAAGGTGTCTTCAAAAACCGGTGAGGGAATAGACACCTTGAAAAATGAAATCTTCAAATTGTCATCAGCTCTTCGGCAGCGTTCTGTCGGCGAAGTATTCCGTATGTACATAGACAGGATTTTTAGCGTTGCAGGTTTTGGAACAATAGTTACAGGATCTGTGCTTGGTGGTAAAATAAGTACAGGTTCGAAGCTTTATCTTTTACCTGGTGAAAGAGAACTTCGAGTAAAGAGAATTGAAAGATATGGACAGGAAGTAGACAGTGTTGTTGCAGGAGATAGAGCATCTGTGAACATATCCGGATTATCAAGAGATGAGTTTACCAGAGGAATGCTTCTTTCGGATCATAAGTTAAGGCAGACCAAATTGCTTGATGCCCGGCTGAGGCTTTTCGATCATGGTAAGGCACTGAATTTATGGTCGAATGTAATTTTTCTTTCGGGCACACATGAGGCTCAGGTACGTATACATCTTTTAGGTAATAATATATTGAGAAGCGGTAGTGAAGAGCTGGTTCAAATTCATCTGCCATCAGCAATTGCAGTTCAGAGCGGTGATCATTTTATAATTCGATCTACTTCAGGGGATTTAACTCTCGGAGGTGGTGAGATAATCGACCCATTACCACTTCATCATAGAAGACGACCCGAGAAACTGATAAAAAACCTGTATCGGTTGGCACGGGGCAATTTTGCAGATCTGGTCTCTGCCGAAATCCGTAAACATTTTCTTGGAATTTCTGACAGGGCTCTGAGTGAATCTTTAAATGTTTCGATAAAAGAGATTGAACGGGTAAGGTTTGATATAGCCATGGATATAATGGTGTTTGTGTCGGGTAATCTGAAATTTTTTATAAGTAAAAATCATTATCAAAATCTGACCAGGAAAATTTTGGAAAACATTTCGGCTTTTCATCAGAAGAATGCACTTAATGAACACGGAAGGAGTGTTGATGAGCTAAGGGGAATGCTGGGATTCCGTTCAGGTTCAGAATCGCCAGAAATTCTGCATTGTATTCTTGATGAGCTTGTTGCGCAGAAAAAACTTAAAAAGGTAAAACATACCTGGGCGCTCGAAAGTCATGATGCGGCCAAGAAGGGTGAATTCGATGCCAGGATACAGGTGGTAGAGAAATATTTATACGAAAGCAATATGCGTGTGCCGGTAATGAAGGATCTTGAAACTTATGCCTTGCACAATGCAATAGATCGCAAAATGTTGAATCAGATACTGAAATTTATGGTTTCCCGCGGAACGGTATATTATGTTGAAGGTAACTACATTCATTCAGCTATAGTTGATGATGCGCGAAAAATGTTACTGCATAAACTTGGTAACAGGAGTGATGGAATTACGGTTGCTGGATTCAGGGATCTCATTGGTGGAAACAGAAAAATCTGCCTTAATCTGTTTGCAATATTTGATAGTGAAGGCATAACAGAGCGTAGAGGAGATTTCAGGGTGTTAACTGAAAAAGGTCGATCACAGTCAAGTGGTGTCGGGAACAAGTGACTTGTAAAGGGAAATGTATTTATCGAGAATTTTTCGGGTTTCAAAACATGATTTATATGTTTGTAATGCTGTTTCCCCCATATGCATTCTCAGTTTATGGTCAGTAAGAAGCTTATCGAGCGCATTTCGTAAATCATCAGTATTATCCGGAGATATCAGGAGACCCGATTTACCATTTTGGACTATTTCATTTATTGGTGAAACATCAAGAGCAACAACAGGTTTACCGTAACACATGGCTTCGGCAAAAACAATTCCGAATGTTTCATCATGCGATGGTACACATATAAATTCGCAACTTGACAAAAGCCAATATTTGATATTTTCATCAACTTCTCCCAAGTCAATTATGGAATCGTTGCGTATTTTAATAGGATCTCCAGGACCTGCTATAACCAGTTTAACAGAGGTTTCAATTCCTGCAAAAGCTACAAGAAGCATTGCCAGGCCTTTATGAGCTTCCCGTCTTCCTAAAAAAAGAATGAATCTTTGTGGAACTGGTGGTTCCGAGATGGTTGGTTCCAATTTTTCCGGGATTATGGGCGGAATTACAACCAGGCTACCTTTTTCTGTATGATCACAGGAGATGAATCGGTTTTTAAAAGATTCTGTTGGACATATTACAGCATCAGCATAACAATAAGTCTGTAATTGGGCTGGTGAATCACCCCATTTCCCGAAATGTATATATGGTGAATGGATAAAAGAGATCCCTTTTTGCAGACATATTTCAGAAATGCATCGGGCCAGATAATTTGTGGAAAAACAGTGTATGATAGAGCAACCATCAACTAATTTTTCCAGTTTCCGTTTATAAGCAGCTCTATAGAAGATAAAAAGGAAATCAAAAAGTTGGGCAGACTTAAATTGTCTTCCAGGTGGAACATTCCATATCAGAAGTGGCAGCAGAGTCAACCGTTGAACTGGAGAAGCTTTCAGATGGAAAATATTTGTGCCGTATGGATCATTGCAGGGGCATTCTCCCCTGGTAGTTGAGTACTTGCTGAATAATGTTGATCCTTTTGGAATACAGTGTGTTACAATATAAACACTAAAATGGTTTTTAAGATTTTTAGCAAGTATTTGTACTGTTTGTTCTACACCGCCTTTTGCGGGCCAGTATGAATCCGTGATAATTGCCAGTGTTTGCCTGACCATATGTTCCCTGACAAAAATGATAAAGATGAAAAATTGTTTGCTGCTGCGATAATTTAATATTATTCCAGTATCAAAAGGAAAAATTAAATTTATTTGGTAATATATTCGTAGTTGATCTGTTTATACCAAAATGGCTGCAACATCAAACAACTCTTTATAAAATTAATAATCTTCAATTAATGTATTTATTGAACCATATTAACTTCATTATAATCTATTTTTACAAATCTGTATACTATAAAGCTGATAGTGTGCACACAAAAAATAATTTATGTGTACATACTGAATTGATTGGGATGAAAGAATGGTTTAAATATCGCACCTGTCGCAAATAAAACAGTAAAAAGGTTATCCAGATCCTGTTTATTGGGTTGAAGTGTTTAAAGCAGGGCATTGAAGGTATTTAAATTTTCATCAAACTACGTGGCTTTAAGTGCTTTAAAAATGGAGCCTGACTGAATAAGTGTGTGGTTTGCAGTGAACGTATGTAGAATAAAGTGTTGGAATGTCTGTTTAAAAATTGTTTAGGAAAATTGAGGTTTTCTATCAGGCTTAATAAAAATAGTGATGTGGTTCAGGTTTCAATTGTTATATGTTTTGAGGAGAGATTGTGCATTATCAGAATTATGAACTTGATGAGTTTCAGGTAGAAGCTGTCGGGGCTATTGAAAATGGGGAGTCGTTAATTGTAGCAGCCCCAACCGGATGCGGGAAAACACTTATTGCTGAATATGCTGTTGATGTATCTTTACAGCGAGGAAAAAGGGTTGTTTATACTGCGCCGATCAAAGCTTTATCCAATCAGAAATTTCGTGATTTCAGAAAACGTTTTGGTGATGAGATTGTGGGGATTCAGACTGGTGATGTAACGATTAATCCTGATGCAACATTGTTGATAATGACAACTGAAATTTTCAGAAATTTGATTTTAGAAGATTCTGGTCGTCTTGCAAATATTTATTATGTAATTTTTGATGAAATTCATTATCTGGATGACCCTGAACGTGGAACTGTATGGGAGGAGAGTATTATTCTTGCTCCCCGTGAAATTCGTTTTATGTGTCTTAGTGCTACAGTCCCTAATATAAAACAATTGGCATATTGGATGGGAACGGTTCGAAATACAGAATTCAGAATTATTGAAGAAACGCATCGTCCGGTTCCTCTCAAACATTTCTTTTTCAGCCCGAAATTTGGGTTGATGGGTTTGAATAATATAAAACGAAAGTATCGCAGAAATCCTCTTGAACGGAAAAAATTTTTACGCAGGAAGCCATCTTCAAGGAGAATCGTTCAATATGTGACCGAACGGGGACAATTGCCTGTACTTTATTTCTGTTTTAATCGACGATCGTGTGAGTATAATGCAGAACAGCATTCAAGGCTTAAACTGCTTTCACAGGATGAAATTGTACGTTCAAGGGAAATGATTGATGAGCTTGTTAATTTGTACAATTTGCACGATTATGATCGGATAGATTTTTTACGCGAATTATGGGAGTCTGGAACAGCATTTCATCATGCGGGTATTTTGCCTGCGGCAAAAGAGGTAGTAGAAAGGTTGTTTACTGCTGGTTTTATAAAATTACTATTCTGCACAGAAACGTTTGCTCTTGGAGTTAATATGCCGGCAAGTTCTGTTATTTTCGATGAACTGGAGAAGTTTGACGGTGTTGATTTTAATTACCTGATGACCAGGGAGTATAACCAGATGGCAGGGCGGGCTGGTAGAAGAGGAATGGATGAGGTCGGTTATGTTTACTCTCAGATTATTCCTGAGGCGACAGATCCAAGGCATATAGAAAGATTATTATATGGAGATAATGAAAAAATCAACAGTAGATTTTATGCATCATACTCTACCATCCTGAATCTTTACAGCCAATTTGGTGATGAAGCTTTTGATATTTTCCGCCAAAGTCTTCGTAATTTTCGAAAAGGTGAATTTAGTTTAACCAAAGAATATAAAAAAGAGGAGAAACAGATACAGAACAGGATCTCTTTTTTAAAAGCAGCGGGCTTTCTTGATGGAACAAGTCTGACCGAAAAAGGCAGGCTTGCAGCAGCTGTAAGCGGGTATGAGATACAGGCTGCGGAGCTCTATTTTTCACGAAGTTTTGAAGATGTTTCTGTTGAGCAACTACCGGTAATTCTTGCCGCTATTATAACTGAAGAGAGCAGGGGAAGAAAAAAAGCTGTAGCTTCTTCAGTACGATTAAGATTTGCAGCTGAAAAGGTGATACACAAATTGCGCATGAAAGAGATCCGGTTTAATATATTGATGCCAATCCGTGAAATGGATTTTTCTCTGGCCGCACCTGTATTTGCCTGGGCTAATGGGTGTTCACTTGCAGAGCTTTCGGGTTTTGGCGTTCCTGAAGGGGATCTGGTCAGGGTTTTAAGAATAACAGTTCAGCTTTTAAGAACCTTAAGGGATAAAATACCGGATACATTCCTTTCTGATAATTTTCATGAAGCGTTATTACTTATTAACAGAGATGTGGTTGATGCACAGGCGCAGCTCGAAGTTGGCTAGTTCTAAAGAAAACTATCTTCAATAAGATCTGCCAAACTTTCGTACTCTTTGCAGTTTTCGCCGCAGAATGTAATTTATCCTCTTTTTTTGTCTGGCCAGGGTTGAATTTCCGGGCCTGAAGTTATGTACCATAAAATTAATCAGTTTTAATTTAAGAAAGTGAAAATGCATAGTATCAGAAATATTGCAATTATTGCCCATGTTGATCATGGCAAAACGACTCTTGTTGATCAGCTTTTTAAACAAAGCGGAATGTTCAGGAAAAACCAGGCGGTTGAAGAACGGTTAATGGATTCTATTGATCTTGAAAAGGAACGTGGAATTACCATCACTTCAAAAAACGGGTCATTCAGATATAAAGGCCATCTTGTTAATGTTATTGATACACCGGGGCATGCAGATTTTGGTGGTCAGGTTGAGAGAATACTGAAAATGGCAGATGGCGCACTGCTGCTTGTGGATGCTCGTGAAGGGCCTATGCCGCAAACACATTTTGTTCTCAAAAAAGCACTGGCTTTAGCTCTTCCTGTTATTGTTGTAATAAACAAAATTGATAAATCGGCTATTCGTCCGGAATGGGTTATTGATCAGGTGTTTGATCTGTTCGTAAAATTGAATGCACCGGATAATATTCTGGATTTTCCATTTATTTACTGTTCGGCAAAAGATGGTTATGCACGAAGAAGCCTTAATGATGATTCTAGGACGCTTGAACCTTTATATAAGATGATTATTGAACATATCCCCTCACCAAAGGGAAATTCGGATGCGCCATTGCAGATGCTGGTCAGTTCGATCGATTACTCGCCATATATGGGAAGACTGGGTATTGGGAAAATTACTGAAGGTACTCTCAATGTCAACAAGGATATTGCAGTTGCATTACGTGATGGATCGCTTATACCTGCACGTATTTCAAAAGTATATCGTTTTGAGGGGGTAGGAAAAGTTGCGGTCGAAACTGCAGCTACAGGTGATATCGTTGCTGTTGCCGGAATGGATGAGGTAACTGTGGGGGTAACATTTACAGATCCGCTTTTTCCAAATCCGCTTCCGCCACTCCAGATAGATCCTCCCACTATATCTATGAATTTTATTCCAAATGACTCACCTTTTGCAGGTAAAGATGGCCGATTTGTAACTTCAAGGCACCTGGAAGACAGACTTAGAAGAGAAACATTATCGGATATCGCACTGGTTGTTGAAGAACTGAGTGATTCGATAGGATATAAAGTTTCCGGAAGAGGGGAATTGCATCTATCGATACTGATTGAGCGAATGCGCAGAGAGGGGTATGAGTTCCAGGTTACACGCCCTCAGGTCATTTTTAAACATGAAAATGACAAAAAACTGGAACCTTACGAAGAACTTACTATAGATGTGGATGAAAATTATCTTGGTATTGTCCTTGAGAAAATGGGTATGCGTAAGGGAAAGGTACTTCAGATGTCCCAGGATAACGGGATGACAAAAGTCGTGTTTAAAGTACCGACACGTGGCCTTCTGGGATATCGATGCGAATTTATGACCGACACACGTGGAATGGGAATCATGAACTATGTATTCCTTGAATATGGTTCGTTTGCTGGGGATATCAAAACTCGAAACAACGGTGTAATGATTGCAAAAGAGAGCTGCACAACTGTTGCGTATGCATTGTATAATCTTCAGAATCGTGGCAAAATGTTTGTTGGACCTGGTGTCAATATTTACAGAGGACAAATTGTCGGGGAGCATTGCCGGAATAATGATCTGGTTGTAAATCCGGGAAAGGAAAAAAAACTTTCCAATATGCGGGCTGCGGGTTCAGATGAGAATATCTTGCTTACTCCGGCCTTTGAAATGACACTAGAGGACTGCATTTCTTATGTTAATGATGATGAGCTGGTGGAAATTACCCCAAATGCAATAAGATTGAGAAAACGTGTATAGTATTTCTTATTTGTAAAAAGTTTTGCAAATCTTTTTTTACCCGGATTGAAATCAATACCGTTTTGGTGAAGGGAATGATTTATATTCTTTAGTACTGAAAATAAATTGATCGGTAAAAACTTCTGTATCAATAGAATGTGTTCTATGAAAGAAGTGCTGCGTGCCTTAATAATTGAAAACTCATCCGAATTCTCAGTTTTTGTAAAAAAAATCTTATGCAATGGTGGATTTGATCCTCATATCTCTACAATCAGATGTATGGATCAAATTAAAGATGCTTTAAAAGATGAAATATGGGATATCATTTTATCTGAATATAATATGCCTGGTTTCAGTGTTTTAGATGTCCTTTCGCTTTTAAAGGAAAATGATTATAAGTTACCATTAATTCTTATTTCCGATGAAAGTACTGAAGAACTGTTGGTAAGAGCTATTAAAGCCGGGGCATGTGATTTCATAAATAAAAAAAATCCTGCCAGACTTGTTCCGGCTATATGCCGTGAATTGGAAGAGATCCGAAAAAAAAATCATATCAGGTCATCAGAATTTACACAGATAAAAAAAGAGCAAAAATGCAGGCAAATATTGGAAAGTATAATGGATGTATTTTTTACATTAGATGAAAATTTACATTGTATTTTCTGGAATAAAGCAGCCCAAAAATTAACAAAAATTTCTGTGAAATCAGCACTTGCCAAACCGTTTATCGAACTTTTTCCTGAAAATCCGGGAAAAGATATCGAAACAATACTGTTGGAATCAATGCGTTGTCTGGAACAAAAGACATTTACTTTCAGTATGGAGCATAATTCATCCCTGAAAATCTTTGAATTGAATACATATCCGGTTGATAATGGGATTTCAGTATTGATGAGGGACATTACAAAAAGGAATTTTACTGAAGAATTCAAGAAATCACAGGAAAAAATGAGGATAGAATTATCACAGGCAAACGAGTTAAGAATTCTTGGTAATCTGACTTCCGGAGTTGCTCATGAAGTGCGTAATCCACTAAATGCAATATCTGTTGTTATTGAAGCACTTTTCCAGGAGTTGGGAGATAAAACAGAGTTCTTGCCTTACAAAGAGCACATATTTAATCATGTTGAGCGTTTAAAAAGACTGATGCAGGATTTACTTGAACTTGGGAAACCTATTGAAAGATCTAAAGTTACTACTTTGAATCTTATTGATGTAATTAAGGAAAGTGTGAAACTTTGGCAATGTTCAGGAACAAATACACCAGAAATAATTCTTGAAACAGCTTCTGATGTTAATTTAAAAATAAAGGCAGATCCACATAAGATTCAGCAGGTATTTGTGAATGTCCTGGAAAATGCATCCCAGCATAGTCCAGGTGACAGCAGAATAATTATAGAAATATTTTCTGTTGATGATTCAGGCTGTATTAATTTTAAGGATAACGGTAGCGGGGTTGAGCCGCACTATCTTGAACGGGTATTTGATCCTTTTTTTACTACCCGTAAAAGAGGAACCGGTCTGGGGTTATCCATTGTAAAGCATATCATTGAATCACATGGCGGAACAATAAAATTATACAATAACGATTCAGCACCTGGTTGTACTGTTCAGATAAAATTACCATTTGATGATAGTTCGAAAGAAAACAGTAATATTCAGACACTTAGTGGCCTGTGGGCAACCGGGGTTGGACCGTCCCCGGGTGCCTGAAACAATCTATCATTTCAGGAAATTTTGGGAAACTTAAATTATTGTAAATTATCATGTTCTTTGCGGACCTGGCCTTCTTGTACTTCTTCCACTTTTCCTGCTTTCCTGAGAACCTGCACGTGCGGCCCACCAGATTGCGACACCAACAATAGCCAGTAATAAAATTACCCAGAACCACCACCATCCTGCACCGTATCCTCCTTGTTCAGGTGGAGGAGCCTGTTGTGCCAAAAGTATTGATGGCAACAAAATAATTATGGTAAAAATGTAATGAATCCACTGCATGTACATAAACCCTCCTTTGGGATAAATAAAAATTTGCTGAAGACTTAACCAACTGAGATTCTAAGAGGATTAGGGTTGGGGAAACTGGATGGGTTATTGCAATTACCAGAATAAATTCCTAATTCGGTGAATAGTTTTTTAATCTGAAGAACAGAAACCGGCTTTTCAAAAAAATAGGATACACCTGCATTCTTGACTCTTTCTCTGATTTTTGAGTCACCATAAGCAGTAAGAATGATTATGTTCACATTCGGGTATAGTTTTTTGGCATCAGAAACAATACTTAATCCTTCCATCTCGACAGTTCCGGTTAATCTTAAATCTGCAATAATAATATCATAGGAAAATTTATGAATCAGTTTTTGGGCATCTGTAAGAGTTTGTGATGTGTCTATGACCATCCCCGGACCCTGAAGTAATTTTCTGAATGCCAGCAGGAGGCTCTCTTCATCATCAGCCAGTAAAACCCTCTTCATATATAACCCTTCCTTTTGCATATATTAAAGGCAAAAAATGGACCATGTTTTATTGTTGCGTATATTGATTGGTATTAACAGTATTATTGTAACGTTTATAAGTTTTGATAAGTTATATACTATGTTGAGAATTCATCACAAAAGTACAGGCCTTTAATCAAGATATCACATATGAGGTTAGTTTGGATTTCTGCATATCTGAAATTGTGTTGACAAATCCAATTCTGGGACAAACCCACATGTGTTGCCGGGTATTTCACGCAGATTTTTTTAAATACAAGAGATAACAGCTTTCCGGTTGTCGTTGACTCAGGTTTAATTAAATATCAGACGAAGTAAACGTACAAATATTATATTATGGTACCCTTTATCATCATGCTGCATTTCGGTACAGAATCTGTTATCTCTAAGATCTGTCCCGTGTTTCATATAAAAACCTAAATCAGACGATTCCTTTGTGCGAGTTTTTTCGCAGACCTTGGCATTTAAGAGGTTTATGTTGTATTACCAGGTAAATATGATCTGCACAGCCAGTCTTGAAGTGTCAAATGTCGCACTCGCAGACTTATCATTTGATTAACCGTCCGATACAGGTAACATGTAAAATTTACTTATTTGAAATCAGGATCTGATGATTAAAAAAAATGTTCTTGTAGTTGATGATGAAGAAGCTATTCTTTTAGCATTTAAGAAACTCCTCCAAAGGCCAGGTGTTAATGTTGATGGGTGTGACAGTCTTTTAGGTGCAAAAGAAAAGGTAGTAGAAAATTTTTATGATGTCGTTATTGCAGATCTGAGGCTTTCTGGTACACTAAGTCAGGAGGGGTTTGAATTAATCCAATTCGTGAAAGACCGGTCTGCTGAAACCAAAATAGTTTTAATTACAGCATATGGGAGTAATAGCATTAAAGAAAAAGCACGTGAAACAGGAGCTGATTTTTATTATGAAAAACCTGTTTCAGTTAATAACCTCAATGAGATCCTTAAGAGTATCGGTGTAGAATAAATACATTTTAACTTTGAATCGGGTCATTAACCGGTTCTCGTTTCCATGGCTTTTTCTGGCATATTACATAATAAGAGTAATAGACTGTAAGTGCAATTGCAGAACCTGTCAGAGCACCAACTATGACATCAAGTGGATAATGTACTCCCACATAGATTCTTGAATATCCAATCATTGCTGCAAAAATTATAAACACCAGTTTTAACCTGGGGTAAAATAAGCTAAAGAGTGTAGCCTGAGCAAAAATATTCATGCTGTGGCTCGACGGAAAAGAGAAGGATCTTTTATACCCAAGAAGAAACCTGCCTCCTTCGACAAGAGCTTTGGGGTTACATGGGCGTAATCTTGCAAAGAATGGTTTCATAAGCCTTGCCGATACCGGGTCTGTTATTGCAACGGTTAAAATTGAAAGTCCAATAATTATCAGTGCTTTTTTTCTCTCCTTCACAGCCAGGAGTATGACAGCTGCAGAGCCCGGAATGATCCAGAATTTAGCTTCCGTTATTGTTGAAAAAAAGAGATCAAAAAAGCCATTCGCAAATGCAGCATTTAAAAAAAGAAAAAGACTTTTGTCGATAGACAAAATTTGATCAATCATGGGACAGTAAAGCCTTTCAGGAGAAATTATAATGAATAAGTTTTCCCCTTATCGATCCGAATTTTATTTTTGATTTAATTAAAACCGGCATTCTAAGTTCATCATCAGACAACCATACCTGAAGTTTGTCTTTTTTATTGAATGCTTTGCCTTCACCGACCAGTTTTGGTTCAACAAGAATACAATTAAAAGTTCCGGCATCCACAGATATCTCCTTTTTTTCAAGGCATCTGAAAGATAAGGGGTGAACTTTAGAATGAATATATATATCGATACTGAATTTGTCACCCACTTTCATCATCATGTTACGTACCTGATAGAGTGCCGACAGGTAGTCATTCGTAAATTGAGGGGCGTCAACTTCCTTGAATTTTTTTCTTCCCTGGATATGTAATTTACCGGCTGGATGATCATATAACATCCATTGGTCTGATTCGAATTTTCTTCCTTCTCGAAGATGTTGTTCAAAAACAACAGGATAAAGGCCATCGGCACATATTGTAGATATGATATAATCACGCATACGGTAAAAGGTGCTGACAAAGTTGTTTGACAGTGCTTTCGCTCCCAGGCGTATTGTGTTGTTTCCAGGTATGTAATCAGTTGAAAGTATTACATATCCGGCTTTAAAGGGTCCCCAGCTGATTTCATAAACAAAGGTTTCTTTTGAATGTTTAAGAATTCTGTTTTTTACCCTTAAAGGTGAATAAATGGGGGTGATGTTATGTGAAATTTTTATTGAATCTAAATAGAATTTACTGAAGGGCAGGTTGTCGACTTCCTGCGCAGCTTCTTCCCATCGAATATCATCATCGCCATAAACACAGTTATTAAAAGCCAAAATGACAAACAAAAGGAAAAGTGAGTTAAGAAAACAGGAATGAATGTATTTCATTAGCAAAACCTTTCAGTAATCCAGACTTAAAATATCTACAAATTCGTATGTGTTTTTATGTTATTTGCTTTATTCAAAACACGTGTAAATCAAAACTGTGGTTTGTTTTGGCTTTTTATCAAATCCCAGTCAGCTTTAACCATTATTTCCACAAGCTGGTCAAAGAGAATTTCAGGTTCCCAACCCAATATTTTTTTTGCTTTGGTTGCATCACCTTGAAGTAAGTTTACTTCGGTGGGTCTGAAATATCCGGGATTGATTTTTATAACAGTTTTTCCGCTTTTTTTGTTGATTCCAATTTCATTTAAGCCGGATCCATTCCATTCAATCGGCATATCCAGAAGGGAAAAAGTTTTTTCTATAAATTCACGGACAGTGTGTGTGTGGCCTGTAGCAATAACGTAGTCGTCGGGTACTTCCTGATTAAGCATCATCCACATTGCTTTAACATAATCAGGAGCATATCCCCAGTCCCTTTTTGAATCAAGATTTCCAATACTGAGACAATCTTTCAGACCTTCTTTTATTGAAGCAGCTCCTATGGTAATTTTGCGTGTTACAAAATTTTCTCCTCTTCGTGGTGATTCGTGATTAAAAAGTATTCCATTAGAGGCATGTAAATTATACGCTTCCCTGTAGTTGATTACTATCCAGTAAGCATACAGCTTTGCAACTGCATAAGGGGATCGGGGGTAAAAGGGTGTTTTTTCATTTTGAGGTATTTGCTGAGCTTTCCCGAATAGTTCTGATGTAGATGCCTGATAGAAACGGGTTTGAATGCCGGTTTCTTTTATAGCGTCCAGAAGACGCAGGGTCCCTGATGCATCAACATCAGCAGTATATTCCGGAACCTCGAATGATACTTTGACATGGCTTTGTGCTGCAAGATTATAGATTTCATCAGGTTTAACCCGCTCCAGCATTCTGTTCATGCTGCTGCTGTCAGATAAATCACCATAATGAAGAAAAAGGTTTGAAGGTTCACAATTTGAATTGTTGCGAAGATGATCTATGCGGTGACGGTTAAAATAACTCACTCTTCGTACTACTCCATGGACTTCATAGCCTTTTTGTAGAAGCAGTTCTGCAAGATATGATCCATCCTGGCCAGTAATACCGGTTATAAGGGCTTTTTTCACGATGAAGGCTCCATGGTCTGCTTGAAGTTCTGAATATTAATTATTAAGGATTTCGATTTCTGGATAAAATTAGTGTTTTATGATATTATAAAAGTACTTTAAAAATAACTCAGGTAAAGGAAATGTCATATAGCCTGATGCTACTGATTGACTTATTGTGCTTCGGGCTATATTTTTACGATCATGAATAAAAACACAGAAATATTTACTGCTTATTCAGAGAATAACCCAGATAAACCAGAAAGAACAAAGATCAAAGGCAAATTTTTTCTGATGATCTTTTTCTTGTTAGCCTTTATGGTATCATTAGGAGTTACTTCAGGAGTTTTTTTCCTGTATCGGCTCTATCAGACTCTTCCTACGTTAACTCAGATGCAGAATATTGAACAGCCACTGGTTACCAAGGTTTATGGTAAAGACAGTACTCTTATTCACGAGTTCAGTATAGAACGCAGATACTGGGTATCTTTGGATGAAATACCTCAAACACTTCAGGATGCAGTTATTGCAATTGAAGATCGGAGATTTTACAAACACTGGGGAATAGATGTCAGAAGAATTTTCGGTGCTATTGTTATTGATATCATCCGGGGTGGGTACGCACAAGGTGCATCTACTTTAACCCAGCAACTTGCACGTAATGTTTACTTAACTTCGAAAAGTTCAATGATCAGGAAGTTACGTGAAGCTTTGACTGCAGCTCAACTGGAATCGTGTTATACCAAACGTGAAATACTCGAATTGTATTTGAATCAGGTCTATCTGGGTGCAGGAGTTTATGGTGTTGAAGCTGCAAGTGAGCGGTTTTTTAATAAAAGCGTTTCTGAACTGAATTTGAATGAATGTGCTGTAGTTGCTGGTATGATTCAGCTTCCGGAAAGATACCGGCCTGATAAAAAAGAGAATATCCCAAGAATTACAGATCGAAGGAATACGGTTTTAAGGGCCATGATAGCTACGGGGGTACTTGATAAAGCAACCGTAAAAGAAGTATCCGCACAATCAGTTGTTGCCAATCCACATATTCCTCGTGCGGGTGTTGGAGCATATTTCATAGAGATGGTTAGAAAGTATGTATCGGATAAATATGGTACAAATCTTTTATATAATGGTGGACTGGAAATTTATACCACCCTTGATCCGTTAGCTCAGGATTCGGCCGAGAATGCTGCAGAGGTGCAGTGCCAGGTACTTCAAAAACGGCTCAACAGGATGTTTCTGGACAGCAGCAGGGCTGATCGTACGTTGAATATCAGAAGAGATGTTTTTCTGGCCAATTTTGATTCCATTTACAATTCAAATTCTGAACAGTTTAAGGATTTTCCGGACTCTCTTAAACTTCGTAAAGCTCAGATTTCTGTAATTGCACTTGAACCATCAACAGGTGCCATTCGCGTTTTAATTGGTGGAAGGAATTTTGCTGAAAGCAAATTCAACCGGGCAATAATGGCGCGTCGGCAACCAGGTTCTTCTTTTAAACCAATTGTTTACACTGCAGCTCTGGAAAACGGTTATCACCCTGCTTCAGTGGTTTTAGATCAGCCAATTACATTGATGACTCCGGAAGGAGAGTGGAGACCAGAAAATTATGACAGAGTCTTTAACGGGCCTATTACAATAAGAAATGCGCTGGCTAAATCAATTAATCTGGTTGCAATTCAGGTTTTCAATAAGGTTGGTGCAAATATAGTTATCCAGTATGCCAGAAAAATGGGATTGAAACATCGGTTGAATCCGGTTCCGGCACTTGCTATTGGGGCTGCAGAGGTAACTCCCATGGAAATGACTTCTGCTTATTCGGTATATGCAAATCAGGGTATACAGGTTAAGCCTTACCTTATAGAACAAATTGTTGACAGAACCGGGCGGGTTATTGAAACCAATACCCCAGAGGAAGAAGTCGTTTTATCACCCCAGACAGCGTTCCTTATGGCTTCGCTTTTAAAATCTGTCGTATGTTGTGGAACAGGTGCATCAATTCCGGGTAGAGGATTCAGACGCCCTGCAGGTGGGAAAACAGGTACAACAAACGATTATTCTGACGCATGGTTCATTGGTTTTACGCCTCAGATAGTTTGCTGCGTATGGAATGGGGTTGATGAACGCCGTTCTATGGGGCATGGAGTTACAGGGTCAATGGCTTCTATTCCGGTATGGGTTAAAACCATGATTCCTTTACATGAAGATTTGCCTGTCGAAAATTTTAAAATGCCTTCAGGAATTAAAACTGAAAAAATCTGTAAGGAATCTCACCTGATTGCCACATCCGCATGTCCGAAAGAAGAGGAGGAGTTCTTCCTGGCTGAAACAGAAATTGATACTTGTGATATACACGGAACATCAAGAATCAATAAAGATCAGAATATGATCAAAATGTTCAGTGCTCCTGATAAAAAACGTCCAAAATCTATTCAGAAGAAAAAACGTCCACTGATGTTTTAGGTGGCAAAGACTGTGAAATGTTTTAAGCAAATTGTCGGGGAAAGCCTGCTGACGGTAGGCGGCAGGCATAAGTTTTCCATTAAATGTTCAATCTGGAAGGAACTATTGTCCTATATTGCTGGTTCGTTATTCGGTACAAAGGAAGTTATTCCTTTGGTATTTGATATCCATTAGAACCATTAATCGAGTTATCCTGAGTTTCTTTCTCAACAAAACCGATTGTAGTTCCGTTTTTACCTTTCCCTTTTAATCTGACAGGTGTAGTTGTATAAGAGCGGTTTCCATCAATGACCGGATAATCCGGATTTTCGCTGATATTGGATCTGTCTACCTGTGCATAATAGTTATGAGAAAGACGATTGCCATGAATGTTATTATAAACGATCCTGGATCTTCGTGCTCCTTCATCTGCCCATATACCATATTTTTTATTATCATAAATCATATTGTTCTGGATGAGTACTTCGCTTCTATTTGCCAGCATTATTCCACAATAACCGTTTTCGGCTATAACGCAGTGTTGAATAGATGATTTAATACTTCTTGCAGATTCAAGGAATATTCCGGTCCATTTATTTCTGTAAATTACTGAGTTTCTGATTTCGGGAAGAGATGCGATACAATGAATACCGGTTTCCTTATTGCTCCTCACTATTACATTTTCGATAATCGGGATAGCATTTTTACAGCGAATACCAATGTTCCCGTTTTCAATTGTAAGACCTGAAATCAGTGCATTATCAGCGCTCATTACAACAACACCGTATCCCCATCCCTGGATAACAGTTTCTGCAGTGTTTTCGCCGATTAATGATATATTTTCTTTAAGTACAATAAGTTCGCGATATGTACCTTTTTTAATGAAGACCGTATCACCCTGTTCAGCTTTTTCGATACCATCCTGGATTTTTTCAAAATCATCCGGTATGAAAATCGTTTTGCCGTTTGCAGAAATGAAACATAGAATAATCAGGAGAATTATTTGTAGAATCATTCTGATATACATAGATCCCCCCCTTCATTAAAATGGATCTTACATATAAAGTAACTTATTTTTAAAATCAAGGCAATCATTCAAATTAAAATTTGTATTCTGGTTTAATAGTGTCGGCAAAAAGATTTTGTTTAATTATGTTGATAATTAAATAGAATGTAGATATAATCTTAAAACTGGAATGCATATTGCTGGAAATTATAAAAAATTAACCAATTCAGGAGGAGTTAATATGATTGCTGTTGCCGGAATCAGAAAAAAAGCTAAAGTATTGGGAATTGCCGGGTCAAAAATGAAAAAAGATGATCTTATAATTGCTATTCAGAAGGCGGAAGGAAATTTTCCATGTTTCAAAACTGCGAATGGAAGTTGTGATCAGATTGATTGTATGTGGAGAGAAGAGTGTCTGGATATTAAAAAATCGTGAATTTTCAATATTTATTTGCACCTTGGTAAGAATATCAACTAATTTTCAATATTATGAATAACAGAAAACCCATTTTTTTAACAGTCTCCGAAAATATTCGTATTCCTGTTATAATTGGGATTATTCTTTTAGTCCGGGGGAAACGGGTTTTCTGATAACAGTAAAAGACAGATTTTTGAGCCCGTTTCCCTTAAGGGAAACGGGCTTTTTCTGTTTCAAAAACGATAATTCCTTGATTAATCGTGAAAAAGGTCGT
>DATGNN010000204.1:0-6032 GCA_035306725.1 Chitinispirillaceae bacterium
GCTAACGTGTTTACAATTAAAGGGAAAAGTTATCGGTTGAACAATAAATCTAAAAAGGAGGTGTAGAACAATATATTTTACCTGAAAAGTGGCTGGTTTTGAAGTGCCCATAAGTGGCCTATTTTGAAGTGCCCACCGACAATCATGCTTCAGCATGTTAATAACCTTTTCGAAATTATACAAACCTTCTTTAAAAATCACGCAAACATCCTTTAATGCAGCAACATATGAAAAATTCTTCTTGTAAAACTACCTTTGCACCGTGACCTGGTATCACTCCATAATCCATTCAATTGCCCTTTTGCCGTTTACGATGTACTCGTAAGGCTTTGGTTGGGCTTAAGGCAATACGAATGAGGTCAGGTACTTGAATGGAGTCGTTATGCCAAAATTTTTCCAGGACACGCATAAGCTCTGGTATACGTGATTGGTGTGACGGAATATAAACAGCGTTATTGAGGTTTGTCCCGCCTATCCAGTTTTGAGATGTCTTCTTGATCAATATCAATGGTATTGATTTCTGCAAGCACCTCCCGTAATGCTGGGAGATTATACCGGTCTAATGCATCATCAATTTTCAGGGCCAAGTATTTCAGATCTTTATTCATTTTATTAACCCCCCCCCCACTCAAAACCTCAACACCGGCAACCCCTCCACAATCTCCACAGTCCTCACACTAACCTCCACCACACTAATCAGTAAATCCAGAATATACCTCTTATTCCCAACCTCTTTTGCCCAGTCGTTCGGATCATTCTTAATCCCGCTGTCTTTATGCACTGTCACCTGGTAGCGTTCCATAATCCATTCGATTGCGCTTTTGCCATTGACAACATACTCGTAGGCTTTTTCCGGGATGTTTTCGATAGTGATATGGTTGTTGAAGATTATGGTGTCTTTTTGGCCTTTTTTGGGAAAGCGCATCTTTTCTACGGTGAAGATCCCTTTTTTGGCTCCTTTTACTTTTACTTGCTTGTTGGCAGGGACGGTTTCGTAGTTTATGTGAAGATCAGCGAGTTCGCGTCCGGCTTTGCTGAATTTCCAGAAGTCGCGTGGTTCATCGACAAGCGGGATACGGGGGAGCATTTTTTTGAGATCATTGGCGAACGTTTTCCGGTACTGCGGGTTATGGAGAATACCGTATACATAGTAGAAGATATCCTCTTTGGTAACGTTTTTGCCGTACATTTTATTTACGCGCTGCAGGATGAAATCTGAGATTCCATCGCGGCGGATGAATTCGTTGTCGTCTGCATTATCGAAGAGGGAGGGGGCTTGTTTTTGGCGCTCTTCGTAGTAGTAGAGGGGGAAGGCTTGGGTATCACCAATCAAATGCAAATCAGGTATACAGTTGGCAATAAATGAGTAAAAACCTTTGTTTGTTCCTGAAACGCATATAACTATATTTCCGAGTTCCACATTTGGAAAATGTTTGTATTGTTGATAGATACAGTTATTTAATTTTCGGTTAAAATAAATGTTTTGTTTGAAAAAAGGTCTATAATGTCCTATCTGCAAACAATTTTCTTCAAAAACATACTGTATTCCTTTTATAACATCAGCTTTATTTTCCCGGTCCCATGAAATTTTAGTAGAATCAAAAGTAATTATATTCTCAACTTTTCCGGTGTTGTCCTTCTTACATTGTTGTTGATAGTGCTTTGTTTGATCATTAAAGAAAGAAATCGTTTTTTGAATATTTCTAATTACGTTTTGTTTTGAAGAATTATAACACCAGGCATCACGGTTGGTCTTAACACCATTAGAGTAAATGGGAGAAAAAACTGTTTCGTTGATTTTGCTACTTTTATCCCCCAAAGGAATAAGCCCGCAAAAAGCTTCATTCCTCTGGCTTATCCAATCCCCATGTTCATCAGGAGTCAGTTTCCTTAATTTCAACTCACTATTATCTACCGATCCGAATCTGCTCAGGATCGCAAGCTTCTCATCCCTGTTCAGATAATCACCAATGTCATGATAATAGATCACTGCCTTTTTATTACTTTTTTCCGCCTTTTTTACAAGCAGTGTAATCGCAATTGTGGTACGTGAACCAGAACCGAAAACGTTGCCAGCCTCTTTTCTTCGAACTTCACCCTGTGTTCGTGCGTTCCCTCTCAGATTAAACACATAGATACTCGAAAACTCCTTTTCCAGACATTTGCGAAAACCATCCTGAGCATTGCCATCAAGCCATGAACCATTCGATACAAAACAGATTATCCCGCCATTTTTTGGATCCAGTCTGTCGGTACTCCATCTGAATGCCTTGATATAAGAGTCATAAAGAGAGTTTTTATTTACGGCTTTTGTGCCTTTAGCATACGTTTCAGCAATCCGTCCATCGAGAAGCGTATACTTCTGATTCTGAGCATTATCATTTGCCGATTTCTGCCCCACAGAATACGGCGGATTTCCCATAATCACCCGCAAAGGAGCTTTCTTCTGGTAGTTTACCCTCTCTGAATTCTGCGGAAACATCTCCGATATAAATGATGCACTCTCATCGGTCTCGCCAAGCTGAAAGGTATCGGTGAGACAGATTCCATCAAAGGATTTATAACGACCCTTCTTTCCCATCATATCATGATAGGCATTTTCGATATTCACCGCAGCTATGTAATATGCCAGAAGAACAATCTCATTGGCGTGTATCTCTTTTTTATACTTTCTGGCCAGATCTTTTTCACCTATCAGTCCACTCTGAAGAAGCCTCGTTATAAAAGTTCCTGTACCAGTAAAGGGATCGAGAATATGGATGTTTTCATCAGAGAGGCTTCTTTTAAACTCTTTCTGAAGGACATCCTCAACAGAGTGGATGATAAAATCCACCACCTCTACAGGAGTATACACAATACCAAGCTTTTCCACCATCCGGGGGAAAGCGGTTTTAAAGAACTTGTCATAAAGCTCGATAATTATTCTCTGTTTACCTTCGGCATTATCGATATCCGCAGCGCGCTTGCGAACAGAGTCATAGAATTTATCCAGAACTCTGGCATCCTTTTCAAGTGCCTGCGCTTCCAGGAGATCAAGCATTTTCTGCATTGTCACCGATACTGCGTTGTTTTTTACAAAAGAGTACCCTTCAAAGAGCGCATCAAAAACCGGCCTTGTAATCACATGCTGGGAAAGCATCTCAACCGCTTCACGCTCAGTAATTGATGGATTGATATTTTTCTTCAGTCCATTCAAGAATTCATCAAAGGCTTTTCTGTGCTCGCCATCCTCTGCAATAAGACGCTTGATTCTCGCGAGCTGCTTCTCGGCAATCTCTGCAACCGCTTTTGCCCACTGCTCCCAGTATCTTCTGTCACCAACTTTTTCCACCATCCTGGCAAATACAACATTTTGCAACTGCTCGAACTGAAGAGCCAATTGCTCACTCAGCTCTGAACTCTTCCCATACTTTGCACGGTTTTCCGCAGTTGAGACAGGTTCGCCTTTTTCGTATGTATACTCCGGCCGCCCTACAAGAATCTGCGCCGGCCGTTTTTTATTGAGCTCTATTTTATTTACCGTAGCATTGAACCTGTCATCATGGGCACGAAGCGCATTGAGCACAGACCACACAATCTTATACCGCTCATTGTCATCGAGTGCCTTGTCCGCTTCCACATCGGATGGCACTAAAACCGGGATAACAATATAGCCATACTTTTTACCCGGCGCCTTTCTCATCACCCGCCCCACAGACTGTACCACATCCACCTGTGAATTTCTTGCGGAGAGAAACATTACAGAATCCAGTGATGGCACATCCACACCCTCACTGAGACATCTCACATTGGTAAGAACACGGCATTCGTTGTTGTCAAAATCAGATTTCAACCAGCCTAGAAGCTCATCTCTTTGCGGAGCAGTCATGGTTCCATCGATATGCTCTGCTGCAACCGACACCATCTGCTCCTGTTTCTCTGCAGGAAGGGAACGCAGGTAGGTATTGGTAGTGGTATTGAATGTAGCGGTAATTTTCTTTGACTCTATGATAGTACGGCAAAACGCGACAGCTCGTTTCATCGGTTCAGGATCGCTGCTTTTAATCACACCACCATCACCCAGAACCTGTTTGGAGAGCGCGTTGATACAGCCTATAAGTTTTGATGCATCATCGGAATTAATCTCATTGTTTTCATCAGAAATAACACTCTGCACAGCCGGGGGTACATCTTTATCACTCAGGGTTAAAATAAGCACTCTGTAATCGGTGAGCAGATCACGCTCCACCGCTTCACCAAACCCGATTCTGTAGATCTCTTCACCGTAAATTGACGGATCATCCATGGAACAGAGTATCGCATCAGCCTGGGCCGCCTTCCCCTTGGCATCCGCGCTGTAAAGTCTGGGAGTAGCGGTCATGTAGAGACGCTTGCGTCCTCTTATAAATTTATTATCATGCACCCTGATAAAAGCAGGTGAGTCTTCGGTGGTAAGGGCAACTCCAGTGGTGCGATGCGCTTCATCACAGATAATAAGATCAAAGATACCGTAATTTTTATCTTTTTTGAGAAGCTCTTTTTGAACCTTTGCTATCACCTCTATGGACTGATAGGTGGAAAACACCACAGTCATCCCCTTTTTACCATTCGCGCGGATCTGTGTAAACTGATTTTTGATATTCTTTACATTTGTAGAAGCAGGCAGGGCAAGATCCACTACACTGAAACTGCTGGTTTCATCATTTTTACTCTTCTTTTTGGAGATCTCAGGATCGGAACAGATACAAATGGCATTAATCGGTTCATTGGCATCCGCGGTCCATTCCCGAAGAGTCTGCCCAAGAAGCGCAATGGATGGCACCAGGAAAAGTATAAGCCCCTTTCCATTCGTCTGGTTTTCTGCGATACGCAGTGATGTGAACGTTTTGCCTGTGCCACACGCCATGATCAGTTTACCGCGATCTTCAGTTTTAAAATAGGCATGGGTATCATCAAGAGCGGTTTTCTGGTGAGCGAGGATCTCTTTTTTGGGCGCGCGTGAATCTTCGCCACTGATCCCTTTCTCAAGTTTTTTCCAATCGACCGGAGCCTGCTGCAATTCATAAAGATTTATTCGGGAAACGGGTGGATTTTGATTCTGAATCGCTTCTTCGGCGTTTTTCCCCCACTTATTTGTTGTAGATATCCAGTACCGGTGAGAAAAGCGGGTGGTTTTCATATCCACGCCCTTAAATTCCCTGCTTGATGTGGCAAGAAAGGAATCCACTTCGCCCTTATCTATTGTGGTCTCTTCCTGATAACACTTGCACTGCACAGCCCAGTAATCGCCATTATTTGTGAGTGCCACCAGATCGATTCCGGTATCCTGTCCACCGAGATCTGCTTTGCCCGGGAACTCATTCCACAGCCACACGTTTTTAACGGAATAGGCGTATTTGGGGTCAGTCTTAATGTAGGCCTGCATTAAGCACTCAAACCGATCGCCCTTGTCTCTTTGTGAATGCGATATTTTGCGGTATTTATCGAGAATTTGCTGGAAGGTCATGAGAGTCCTTGCTGAGAAAACTGCCGGGATTGTTGAATGCGTGAATTATTAAAATATGAAAAGGGCGTGGAGTGTTACAATATTATATGAATCGCAGAATCTCAAGTAATTGAAAATTTAAAAAAACTGTTTGAAATAAACCGGTAAAAAAAGTAGCAAAGAAATTATGCAGGCACGAAAACTGATGTATCAATGGCAATTGGATGGGATTTCTGGCTGAATGAAAATGAAACAAATCTTATCGAGTGTATTGTGTCCGATATCCGGCCGGAAAACGGGTTTTATCTTGCACACCTCGATCATGATTTTCCAGATGCGGGTATTTATCTTACCAGCAGACTGAATGTCGCATCAGTAAGTGTACCTGAACCAAAAACCACAGTTCTTCTTTTGGGATTGCTATTTTTGGTGGCTGGTTCAAAGCTTAAAAACAGGGTTTCAAATAAATTGTCGACTTTATGTCGCAGAAAAAAACTATTGAATTTTAAACTAACCCTTCGGCTTAAAGCCGAATGTATGCACTGAAGGATATTTCTTGTTATTCCCA